>NZ_JABWRI010000042.1:0-38339 GCF_014268865.1 Pseudomonas sp. BW16M2
GGGGCGTTCAGCGCGGTCCTCCCGGGAGCAAGAACGGAGCGAGGGGACCCCGGAGCGCAGCGTAGGGGCCGGATGAACGGAGCGGAACGGTTTTGCCTACTTTTCCCAAGAGAAAAGTAGGCCGCCGTAAAGGCGGAAAGGTGACTAAATGTCGTTATCTTCTACGAATGCGCATACAAAAATCAAAACAATCGCCCCCAAGCCCAAGCCCAAGCCCAAGCCCAAGCCCAAGCCCAAGCCCAAGCCCAAGCCCAAGCCCAAACCCTACCCAAACCAATGCTGCCAAGCCAACCGCACAGTCAACGCCAACACCACGGCAATAAACACCGGCCGAATAAACCTGCTCCCCCCACTGATCGCCGTACGCGCCCCGAAGAACGCCCCGACCATCACCGACACCCCCATGCACAGCCCAACGATGTAATCCACCTGCCCGGAAATGATGAACACCGTCAGCGCCGCAATGTTGCTGACGAAGTTCATGCTCCGCGCCACGCCGCTGGCTCGAACCAGGTCGATGGGATAGAGCAGCAACGTGCTCACGGTCCAGAAGGCACCGGTACCCGGCCCGGCGACGCCGTCATAGAAGCCCAGGGTGAAACCCTGCGGGAACTGCCACTTTTTCCTGATCGGCGCCTCGGCGTCCAAAGGCGCCTTGGGCGTGCCGCCGAACAGCAGGTAGACGCCACAGGCGAAGACGATCACCGGCAACATCTTGTTCAGCCATTCGGCGGGCATGTAGTGGGCCACCACCGCGCCGATCAGCGCGCCCACCAGGGTGCCGATGATCGCCAGGCGCCACTGCGCCGGATGGAACAGCTTGCGCCGGTAGTAGGTGATGCTGGCGGTGGCGGCGCCGAAGGTCGAGCTGAGCTTGTTGGTGCCCAGCACCAGGTGCGGCGGCATGCCGGCGGTGAGCAGCGCCGGAGTGGTCAGTAGGCCGCCGCCGCCGGCAATGGCGTCGATGAAGCCGGCGACGAAGGCGACCAGGGCGAGGATCAGCAGGGTGAGCGGTTCTACGGTGAGTTCGAAGGGCATGGATAGTGTGCGCAGGCTGGAAGGCGGGGTGCGGCAAAAGGCCGCGCTAGAGGTTGTGCATGGTAATACCAGGCGATAGCGGGTGCCAGTGCCGACCTCATCGCGGGGCAAGCCCGCTCCCACGCCAGTTCGGGATCGTTGCGTGGGAGCGGGCGTGCCCCGCGGTGGATGTCAAAGGAACCAGCGATATTCCCGCGCACTGACCTCCTGCAGGAACGCCAGATGGTCCTGGCGCTTGTTCTCGCAATAGACCATCACGAACTCCGCGCCCAGCCCTTCGTTGACTGCCGGGTGTCCGCGCATGGCCGCCACCGCGCCGAGCATGTCCTTGGGGAAGTCGATCCCGCTGCCACGATCCTCGTTCAGCGGCGCGATCGGCTCCCGCGCGGCATCCAGCCCATGCTCCATACCGCAGAGGATCGCCGCCAGCACCAGGTATGGATTGGCATCCGCCCCGGCCAGCCGGTGCTCGATCCGCAGGTTGCGCGCATCCGACTCGGGAATGCGGATGCAGGCGTCGCGGTCCTCGAAGCCCCAGCTCGCACGGCTGGCCGCGTTGACCATGGCGCCGTAGCGACGAAACGCGTTGTGGTTGGCGGCGAACACCGGCATGCAGTGCGGCAGCAGCGCCAGGCAGCCGGCCACGGCATGGCGCAGCGGGCGCTGGGCGTCGGCGGCGAGCAGGTTGTTGCCGGCCGGGTCGTAGAGGCTGACGTGCACATGCATGCCGCTGCCCGGCGCATGCAGGTAGGGCTTGCTCATGAACGAGGCACGCAGCCCATGCTTGAGCGCCACGCCACGGGTGCTGCGACAGAACAGCGCCGCCCAGTCGGCGGCGCGCAGGCCGTCGTCGTAGTGAGCGAAATTGATCTCGAACTGGCCAGGGCCCAGCTCGGCGGTGATGACATTGGCGTCCACTCCTTGGGCGTTGGCGGTCTCGACCATCTCGCGCAACACATCGGAAAACCGCGACAGGCGCTCGATATGCATGTTCGGCTGGTCGTCGGCGTCGCCACTGGCCGGGTCGCGGGGGAACTGCGGCAGGCCGTCCTTCAGCGCCCGGTCGAACAGGTAGAACTCCAGTTCGAACGCCACCACCGGGCGGATGCCGCGACGCTCGAGACGCTGCAGGACGCGGGCCAGCACCTCGCGGGGCTCGAACTCGATGGGCGACGCAGTACCGTCCGAAGTGATCAGCATCTGCCCCAGCGGTTCGCGCTCCCAGCTAACCGGCTTCAGCGTGCCGGGTAACAGGCGGCGCGGGGCGTCCGGGTCGCCGTCATTGAAGCAGTAGTCGCCGATGGGGAACAGCCCGCCCTGCACGCCGAGCAGCACGCAGTTCTGCGGTAGCTTGAGCGGGCTGCCGGCGGCCACCTTTTCCAGCATGTCGATGGGGTAGCGCTTGCCGTAGAAGTGCCCGGGGATATCCAGGCTGATCAGGTCGACGTAGCGCACTTCTGGGTATCGGGCGCGGAAGGCGTGTACTTCGCTGAGCAGATCGGGGAAGCCTGTTGTACTTGTCATTGGCATGTTCTCAACGGAAGACCCAGAGAACCCGGGTCGTTCGGGCGGTCAGGTTGGCGTAGCGGAACTGGTTGTGGGGCGGCAGCTGGAAGCTGTCGTTGGGGTACAGGGTGACGGCGTCCTCTTGGCCTTCGAGCCACAGGGTCAGTTCGCCCTCGAGAACGAAACCGCCTTGTTCCGAGCTGTCGTCCAGGTGCCCTTCGCCACTGCTGGCGCCGGGCGCCAGGTGGCTTTCGAGCATGGCGAAGCGGCCGGTGAGGGTCGGCGAGACCAGCACGTCGGTGACGCCAGAGGCGTAGTACAGGGTGCGCCGCTCGCCGGGGCGGGTGACCCAGTCGAGCGCCCGGGGCGGCACGGCCTGGTAGAAGTAGGTGGTGGGAACCTGCAGCGCCTCGCTGATGGCAGTGAGGTCGGCCACCGTGGGACGCGACAGGCCGCGCTCGACCTGGGAGAGAAAGCCCAGCGAGCGCTTGACCCGCCCGGCCAGCTCGTCCAGGGTCAGCCCGCGGTGCTTGCGCAGGTCGCGCACCAGTCGCGCCAGGCCCTGGTTGTCGTCGATCGGCTCAGACATGGTCGCGCATCCTGTACCAGGCCTTGGCGGCCGCTTCCAGGGGCGCGGCCAGCAGGTCGCCGCCGGGGAAGCAGCCATTATCGATACCCTGGTAAAGCGCGAGCAGGTCGTCGTCACCGAGGATCGCGTCGCTGACGGCGCGTGCGCCGGCCAGGGTCGGCAGCACGCCGTGGCCGGAGAATCCTTGTAGCCAGTAGCGATGGCCCTGACGGCCAATATCCGGGGTGCGCTGGATGCTGCAGTCGATATGGCCGCCCCAGGCATGTTCGATGGCCACCCCGCGCAACTGCGGAAAGACCCGCTCCAGATAGGGCCGGGTGGCGCTGGCGACGTCCTTGGGGATGCCGCCCAGGTAGGTGCAGCCGCCGCCGAACAGCAGACGGTGGTCGGGCGTCAGGCGGAAGTAGTCGGGAACGAACTGGTTGTCGATCACACAGCTGTTGCGTGGCAGCAGCGAGGCGGCGAACTCGGCGTCCAGGGGGGCCGTAGCCACCTGGTAGGAGCCCACCGGCAACAGGCGCCGCGACAGGGAGCGGTCGAGGCGGTCGATGTAGGCATTGCAGGCCAGCACCAGTACGCGGCTGCGCACCTCGCCCTGTTCGGTGCGGGCGACGAAGCCGTCGGTGTGTTCGTGGTAGTCGAGCACCTGGCTCTGCTCGTAGATCCGCCCGTCGTTCGCCTCGATCACGCCGGCCAGGCCCTGGGCCAGCTTCAGCGGGTTGAGGTGGGCGCCATTGGGGTCGTACAGCGCGGCCTGGTAGCGCGGGCTGTCGATCCACTCGGGCAGTTCGTCGCGGCCGATCAGGCGCAGGCCGTCGTAGTCGAACTTCTCCTGAGCTTCGCGTCGGGCCTCCTCCAGCAGTTTTACCCGGCGTGGCAGTACGGCGGTCCACAGGCTGCCCAGGCGATAGTCGACGTCGAAGCCATGGCGCTGGGGCAGTTCGCGCAGCTCGTGGGCGGCCCAGCACATGCTGTCCCACAGGCGTCGGCTGCGCTCCAGGCCCAAGGCTCGCTCCAGCGGGGGCATGTCGCACGACCAGCCCAGCAGTGCCTGGCCACCGTTGCGGCCCGAAGCGGCCCAGGCCACCCGGCTGGCTTCCAGCAGGGTCACGCGCTGGCCGGCCAGTGTCAGGCGCAGGGCCGTGTGCAGGCCGCTGAAGCCGGCACCGACGATCAGGATGTCGGTGTCATGGGCGCCCTGAAGGGTGGGGCGCAGGGGGATGGTGGCGGGATAGGTGCGGGCGTAGTAGCTGGCGACGTGCCGGGCGGATTGCTTGAACATGCCGGGGCCTCGTGAAATTTCTTCTGATTATTTTCATGAAAAAATAGCAGAGGATTTTCATATCGCCAGTAGATGGCGCCATCGCGGGGCAAGCCCGCTCCCACGCGCCGAATACGAACGGGCGTGGGAGTGGGCTTGCCCCGCGATTGGAACGCGCTAGGTCGCTGTCTTGCGCCGCGGCTGCCGGGGTTTGCAGGCTGCTGTCTTGCCCTTGGCAGCCCCCTTGCGCTTCTTCTTCCACGGCGCCGCCTTGCCCGCTGCCGGCCCGCTGATGGTCAGGCGCAGGCCGCTGCAGCGTTGCACCAGCTTGCCCATCCAGGCCGACTGGCGAGTGACGAACTCGTCCAGGCTCATTTCGCCGCTCTGCACCATGTCCAGCGCCTGTTCCCAGATCGCCGTGGTGCCGGGGTCGGCAATGGCCCGGGGCACGGCGTCGATCAGGCTGAAGGCGGCGGGTGTGGCCGACAGGGCCTTGCCATTCTTGACCAGGTAGCCACGGTCGAGCAGGCCCTGGATGATACTGGCGCGGGTGGCCTCGGTGCCGATGCCGGTGGTTTCCTTGAGCTTCTGTTTCAGCCGAGGGTCGTCGACCAGCTTGGCGACGTTCTTCATCGCCTTGATCAGGTCACCTTCGGTGAAGGGCTTGGGTGGCTGGGTCCACAGGTCTTTCAGTTGCAGGTCCCGCACTGCGCAGTCCTGGCCTTCGCGCAGTGCCGGCAGCACCTGGGCCGGTGGCGCCTCGCGGCCCTTGGCCGGGGTCAGTGCCTCGGGCAGCGCCCGGCGCCAGCCCGGTTCGACGATCTGCTTGCCCACCGCCCGCAGCGCATGGCCGGCGCAATCGAACTCGGCCTGGGTGCGGTCGTACTCGTGGTTGGGCAGGAACTGCGCCAGGTAGCGGGCGCGGATCAGGGTATACACCGCCTTGTACTTGGGCGGCAGGCGTGCCGGGTCGCTGGCGGCGGCGGTGGGGATGATGCCGTGGTGGGCGCTGACCTTCTGGTCGTTCCATGCGCGCGAGCGGCGGCCCGGGTCCAGGTGCGCCCGCAGTGGCGCGAGGCTGTCGTCGGCGCGCTGCAGGGCAGCGAGGATGCCGGCAGCCTCGCCGTGCTGGCTGAGGGGCAGGTAGCCGCTGTCGCTGCGCGGGTAGGTGATGAGTTTGTGGGTTTCGTAGAGGGCCTGGGCGATGTCCAGGGTCTCCTGGGCGCCGAGGCCGAGCTTCTTCGAGCACACTTCCTGCAGGGTACCGAGATCGAAGGGCAGGGGAGCCGCCTCGCGCACGCGTTCGGTGACGATCTTGCGCACCCGCGCGCTGGCGGCCGCCTGCATGTCGGCGGCGGCCTGCTGGGCCAGCTCCTGCCTCAGGCAACGGCCCTGGTCGTCGCAGGCGTCCTCCGGCGCGCGCCACTGGGCGTTGAACACGCTGCCGGCGCTTTCCAGCTGCACCTCGATGGCCCAGAAGGGCACCGGCACGAAGTCGGCGATGCTGCGGTCACGGTCCACCACCAGGCGCAGCGTCGGTGTCTGCACCCGTCCCACCGGCAGCACGCCCTGGTAGCCGGACTGGCGGCCGAGCAGGGTGAACAGGCGGCTCATGTTCATGCCGATCAGCCAGTCGGCGCGCGAGCGGCCAAGGGCCGAATGGTACAGGCTGAAGGTCTCCTGGCCCGGCAGCAGGCGGCCGAGCGCCTTGCGGATCGAGGCATCGTCCAGCGCTGACAACCACAGGCGCTGGATCGGCCCCCGGTAGCGACAATGCTCGACCAGCTCCCGAGCGATCATCTCGCCCTCGCGGTCGGCGTCGGTGGCGATCACCAGTTCGCGGGCCTCGCCGAGCAGACGCTTGACCGCCTTGTACTGGCTGGCGGTCTTGGGCTTGACCGTCATCTTCCACTTTTGCGGGATGATCGGCAGGTCCTCGAGGATCCAGCGTTTGTAACGCTCGTCGTAGCTGTCGGGCGGGGCGGTCTCGAGCAGGTGGCCGATGCACCAGGTCACGCAGACATCGGTTCCTTGCCAGCAGCCGTCGCCACGACGCTGGGCGCCGAGGACCTTGGCGATGTCTTTTGCCTGGGAGGGTTTTTCGCAGAGGAAGAGGCGCATGGCCGAAACGCTTGATCACGGAAGATGGGCACTAGGATGCGCAAGCCAGGGCGTGCAGGCAAGCGTTATCTGTATGCATGTACAGGTTTTTCGTCCGCATGTTTGGCAGGGTAGTCACCCCTTGGGGTTGGACGATTCGACAATTGCGTGCCAGCTTTGCCTTTCGCCCACCAGTCGTGTCACTGGACGATGTCGCTGGGGTGTCCTTCCTACAAGAACAACAGGGATGTAAACCAATGCCCGTTTTCGATTACCGACAGCTCGACAGCACTGCCTCCTCCTCGCTCTATAAAGATGCCATAGCCCTGGCCACCTATGCCTACCATGGCATCGACGATGGCTTCAGCGCCGGCTACCAGAAGCACGGTTTCGGCCTGGGCCTGCCGGCCACCCTGGTCAAGGCGCTGATCGGTGGCACCGACAGCCAGGGTGTGATTCCCGGCATCCCCTGGAACCCCGACTCCGAAGCCCGCGCCCTGGCCCAGGTCAAGGCCGCCGGCTGGACGCCGATCAGCGCGGCGCAACTGGGCTACCAGGGCAAGACCGACGGCCGTGGCACCTTCCACGGCGAAGCGCCGGGCTACACCTCGGCGCAGGTGGAAATCCTCGGCCGCTACGATGCCGCCGGCCAACTCAGCGGCATCGGCATCGCCTTCCGCGGCACCAGCGGGCCGCGCGAGAACCTGCTGGGCGACACCATCGGTGATGCCATCAACGACCTGCTGGCGGCGATCGGCCCGGCCGGCTATGCCCGTGACTACGCCGGTAACGCATTCGGGCAACTGCTCGCCGATGTGGCGGCCTTCGCCAAGGCCAACGGCCTGAGCGGCGCCGATGTCACCGTCAGTGGTCACAGCCTCGGCGGCCTGGCGGTCAACAGCCTGGCCGACCTCAGCGGCTCGCGCTGGGGCGGCTTCTACCAGGATGCGCGCTACGTCGCTTTCGCCTCGCCGACCCAGGCCGCCGATGCCAGCAAGGTGCTCAATATCGGCTACGAGAACGACCCGGTGTTCCGCGTACTCGACGGCACCTCGGCGACCTGGGGCACCCTGGGCGTGCACGACGGCGCCAAGGCCTCGGCCACCAACAACATCGTCAACTTCAACGACCACTACGCCTCCGACGCCTGGAACCTGCTGCCGTTCTCCATCGGCAACATCGCCACCTGGCTTTCGCACCTGCCGACGGCCTATGCCGATGGCCTTGGCCGGGTGCTGGGGTCGTCGTTCTATCAATGGACCAGCCGCGACTCGACCATCGTGGTCAGCAACCTGTCCGATGTCACCCGAGGCTCGACCTGGGTCGAGGACCTCAACCGCAATGCCGAGCCGCACAAGGGCAGCACCTTCATCATCGGCTCCGAGCAGGACGACCTGATCCACGGCGGGCGCGGCAACGACTACCTCGAGGGGCGGGCCGGCAACGACACCTTCCGCGACGACGGCGGCTTCAACCTGATCGACGGCGGCGCCGGCCAGGACACCCTGAAGCTGCAGGACGCCCTGGCCAACCTGAGCATCGCCCGGGACGGCGAGGGCATGCTGTACGTGCGTGACGCCCAGGGTGGCATCAGCCTGGTGCGCAATGTCGAGAACCTGGTGAGCAAGGAGTCGAGTCTGCTGATCTTCAGCAAGGAGGTCAGCCACGGGGTCGCGGCGCAGGGCCTGTTCGAGAGCGGCAAGGTCACGCCCTACGCATCGACGCTCAATGGCACCCAGGCCGGCGACCAGCTGGTGGCCGGCAACCAGGGCCAGTGGCTGTTTGGCCTCGGCGGTGACGATCGGCTGCAGGGCGGCGCTGGCAATGACGTGCTGGTGGGTGGTGCGGGCAACGATGTGCTCATTGGCGGCGGCGGGCGCGACACCTTCCTGTTCAGCGAGCATTTCGGCCAGGACCGGGTGCTGGACTTCACCGGGCAGGACCGGCTGGTGTTCATTGGCGTGGACGGCGGCACGGCGGCGCCGGACTGGCGTGCCCATGCCAGCCAGGTTGGCGATGACCTGGTGCTGAAGTTCGGCGGGGACAGCGTGACGCTGGTGGGGATCTCGGCCCAGGGGGTGGGGGATGGGCAGATCGTGATTGCCTGAGGGGGCGGGCGTAACCCTGTAGGAGCGGCCTTGTGTCGCGAAAGGGCTGCGTAGCAGCCCCGGGATCCGGGATCTCAGCGTTGACGCAAAGATCGCCGGGGCCGCGATGCGGCCCTTTCGCGACACAAGGCCGCTCCTACAAGGAGCAGGCCGCCAATCTGATGGCTCAGCGCGAGTCGCGAACCATGTCCACGTGCGGGATGCCGGCCTCGAGGAACTCCTCGCTGACCACGCGGAACCCCAGGCGCTCGTAGAACGGCGTGGCGTGCACCTGGGCGCTGAGCATCTGCTGCTTGAGGTCGCGGTTCTGCGCCTCGACGATCACCGCGCGCATCAGCGCGTCGCCCACGTTCAGGCCGCGCCAGTCCTTGAGCACCGAGACCCGGCCGATGGTGCCGTCGGGCAGCAGGCGGGCGGTACCGATCGGGTAGTCGCCCTCCATGGCCAGGAAGTGCACGGCGGTCGGGTCCTCGGCGTCGAATTCCAGCTCCGGCGGCACGTGCTGCTCGGCGACGAACACGGCGCTGCGGATGCGGTGGATGTCGGCGTTGTCCTTGTGCCAGTCGGCCAGTCGAACACTGATCTTATTCATCGGCGAATCCCAGGCTGCCTTGCATGACCAGCTGTTGTACCAGCATCAGGCCGTCTTCGTCCTCCAGCCACTGCCCAAGGTTCTCGCTGTGCAGGGCGTCGGCGGAGCAGATCAGCTTCAGCAGTTCGCGCAGTTTGCCCGGCAGCGGGCAGCTGCGACCGCTGGCGAACAGCAGCAGGTCGTCGCCGAACTCCGACCAGGCCAGGCGCGCGCTCGGGTTGCGGATCAGGATGGCGCCCTGGCCGAGGTAGTCGAGCAGCTCCTGCTCGCTCAGCTCCTCGCCGACAACCTGCTCGGGATAACGCGGCTCGGTCATGAACTGGCCGAACCAGGTCAGCAGCAGGTCCTTGTCGGCCATGTGCTTGTCGATCAGCGCCTTGAGGCGGTCGAGGGCATCGTGCTGGATCTGGTGCGGGTCGCTGACCGGCTGGGCGTCGGCGTCGCTGTAGCGTTCTTCATCGGGCAGGAACTGGCCGAGGAAGTCGGTGAAGTGGGTCAGCACTTCGGCGGCGCTCGGGGCACGGAAGCCTACCGAGTAGGTCAGGCACTCGCTCTCGGCAACGCCGTAGTGGGCCAGGCGCGGCGGCAGGTAGAGCATGTCGCCCGGCTCCAGGGTCCACTCCTCGCTCTGCTCGAAGTCGGCCAGGATGCGCAGGTCGGCGTGGTCGATCAGTGCGCTGTCGCTGTTGCACATCTGCCCGACTTTCCAGTTGCGCGTGCCGTCGCCCTGCAGCAGGAACACGTCGTAGTTGTCGAAGTGCGGGCCGACGCTGCCGCCGGGCGCCGCATAGCTGATCATCACATCGTCGATGCGCCAGCTCGGCAGGAAGCGGAATTCTTCGAGCAGCTCGGCGACTTCCGGCACGAACTGGTCAACCGCCTGCACCAGCAGGGTCCAGTCGCGCTCGGGCAGGTCGGCGAAGGCGTCCTCGGCGAACGGGCCGCGGCGCAGCTCCCACGGGCGCTCGCCGTGCTCGAGCACCAGGCGTGACTCGACTTCTTCTTCCAGGGCCAGGCCGGCCAGCTCGTCGGCGTCGATGGGGCTGACGAAGTCGGGGAAGGCCTGGCGCACCAGCAGCGGCTTCTTCTGCCAGTAGTCGCGCAGGAATTCACGGGCCGTGAGGCCGCCCAACAGTTGCAGTGGAGTATCAGAATTCATGTTCAACCTATTGAAAAAACTTAGTTTTCGTACGGGAATAAAAACGCCCGGCCAGGCCGGGCGTTAAGCGCGGAGCGCAGGTCAGATGCGTTTGGCCTGGGCTACCGCGTTGCCGATGTAGGTGGCAGGAGTCAGTTGCTTGAGCTCGGCCTTGGCTTCGGCTGGCATGTCCAGGCCGTCGATGAAGGTCAGCAGCGCTTCAGGGGTGATGCCCTTGCCACGGGTCAGCTCCTTGAGCTTCTCGTAGGGGTTCTCGATGTTGAAGCGGCGCATCACGGTCTGGATCGGCTCGGCCAGGACTTCCCAGCAGGCGTCCAGGTCGGCGGCGATGCGGGCGGCGTTGACTTCCAGCTTGCCGATGCCCTTCAGGCTGGCCTCAAAGGCGATGACGCTGTGGGCGAAGCCCACGCCCAGGTTGCGCAGCACGGTGGAGTCGGTCAGGTCGCGCTGCCAGCGCGAGATCGGCAGCTTGCTGGCCAGGTGCTGGAACAGCGCGTTGGCGATCCCCAGGTTGCCTTCGGAGTTCTCGAAGTCGATCGGGTTGACCTTGTGCGGCATGGTCGAGGAGCCGATTTCGCCGGCGACGGTCTTCTGCTTGAAGTAGCCCAGCGAGATGTAGCCCCAGACGTCACGGTCGAAGTCGATGAGGATGGTGTTGAAGCGGGCGATGGCGTCGAACAGCTCGGCGATGTAGTCGTGCGGCTCGATCTGGGTGGTGTAGGGGTTGAACACCAGGCCCAGCTCGTCCTCGATGAAGGCGCGGGCATTGGCTTCCCAGTCGATCTGCGAGTAGGCCGACAGGTGGGCGTTGTAGTTGCCCACGGCGCCGTTGATCTTGCCCAGCAGCGGCACGGCGGCCACCTGGGCGATCTGGCGCTCCAGGCGGTAGACGACGTTGGCCAGCTCTTTGCCCAGGGTGGTCGGCGAGGCCGGCTGGCCGTGGGTGCGCGACAGCATCGGCACTTCGGCGTGGGCGTGGGCCAGGGCGCGGATGGCTTCGGCGATCTGGCGCATCAGCGGCAGCAGCACTTCATCACGGCCGGCGCGCAGCATCAGGGCGTGGGACAGGTTGTTGATGTCCTCGCTGGTGCAGGCGAAGTGGATGAATTCGCTGACCTTGGCCAGCTCAGGCAGTTGAGCCGCCTGCTCTTTGAGCAGGTACTCGATGGCCTTGACGTCGTGGTTGGTGGTGCGCTCGATTTCCTTGACGCGTTCGGCGTGCTCGAGCTTGAAATCGGTGGCCAGGCTGTCCAGCACGGCGTTGGCTTCGGCGGAGAACGCCGGCACTTCGCCGATCTGCGGGTGGGCGGCCAGGCGCTGCAGCCAGCGTACTTCGACCAGGGCGCGGAAACGGATCAGGCCGAATTCGCTGAAGATGGGGCGCAGGGCCTGGGTTTTGCCGGCATAACGGCCGTCTACAGGGGAAACCGCAGTGAGCGAGGAGAGCTGCATGGGGTGTTCTCGGACAGTCAGGCTTTTGGAAGGGCGCATATCATACATGAAAATCGCGCCCGAGTCGGGTGGCTGACCAAAGGTCGGGCCAGTATTCAGCAAACTGTGGGCCCTGTGGGAGCGGCCTTGTGTCGCGAAAGGGCTGCGCAGCAGCCCCAACAATATTGAGTCAAGTTCGAGCCCCTGGGACCGCGTTGCGGTCCATCGCGACGCAAGGCCGCTCCCACAGGGGCCGATGTACGCCCGTCAATCAGCGGTACGCATCATCCTGTACAGTTCATTGAGCAACTTGCGCCGGCTGAACACCAGCTGCCAGCGGTGCCCGCCCAGCTGGCGCCACAGGCGCGCGGCGCGGATGCCGGCCAGCAGCAGGGCGCGGATCTTCGAGGCGTTGCTGGCCTGCTGTAGGAAACGCATGTCGCCGTGCACCTGAATGCGCTGGCGCAGGGTGCTCAGGGTGTCCTGGTACAAGGCTCCGCTGGAAGCGATGACGTTTTCGTGAACCAGGCCGAAATGCTCGGCCTGGGACTGGATCTGCGGCAGGCGGTTGCCGATGGTGTCGAGCATGTCGCCACGCTTGTTCAGCTGGCGCTCCAGGCCCAGCATCGACAGGGCATAGCGCAGCGGTTCGCGCTGCAGGCTGCTGGGGTCGCGCTCCAGGGCGCCGGCCAGCGCGCGGTAGCCGTCGCGCAGGTTGAGGTCGTCGCCGCCGAACACCTCCAGGGTGTCCTTCGGGTCGCGTACCAGCAGGCTGCCGAGCATGCAGCCGATGTTGGCTTCGCTGGCCTGGCCGGTACGGGCAATGCGGTCGACCAGCACCGCGGCCTGGAACACGCCGCCCAGGGCGACCAACTGCTCCTGAAGGTTGTTCATCGACGCGGGCTCCACGGCTCGGCGATCTCGATCACGCCGCCGCCCAGGCATACCTCGCCGTCATAGAACACCACCGACTGGCCCGGGGTCACGGCGCGCTGCGGTTCGTCGAACACGGCGCGGTAGCCGCTCTCGGTGCGTTCCAGGGTGCACTGCTGGTCGCCCTGGCGGTAGCGCACCTTGGCGGTCAGGCGGCGCGGGCTGGACAGGTCGATCGGATTGACCCAGAAGATCTCCGAAGCCAGCAGGGCACGGGAGAACAGCCACGGGTGCTCGTTGCCCTGGCCGACCACCAGCACGTTGCGCGAGAGGTCTTTTTCCAGCACGTACCACGGCTCGTCGCCGGCGTCCTTCAGGCCGCCGATGCCCAGGCCCTGGCGCTGGCCGATGGTGTGGTACATCAGGCCATGGTGCTGGCCGATCACCTCACCCTCGGTGGTCTGGATCTCGCCGGGCTGGGCCGGCAGGTACTGCTTGAGAAAATCGCTGAAGCGGCGCTCGCCGATGAAGCAGATGCCGGTGGAATCCTTCTTCTTGGCGGTGGCCAGGCCGTGTTTCTCGGCGATGGCCCGTACCTCGGGCTTTTCCAGTTCGCCGACCGGGAACAGGGTGCGGGCGATTTCCTTGCCGCCGACGGCGTGCAGGAAGTAGCTCTGGTCCTTGTTCGGGTCCAGGCCCTTGAGCAGCTCGGTCAGCTCGCCTGTGTCGCGGCGGCGTACATAATGGCCGGTGGCGATCAGGTCGGCGCCCAGGGACAGGGCGTAGTCGAGGAACGCCTTGAACTTGATCTCGCGGTTGCAGAGGATGTCCGGGTTGGGCGTGCGGCCGGCCTTGTACTCTTCGAGGAAGTGCTCGAAGACGTTGTCCCAGTATTCGGCGGCGAAGTTGGCGGTGTGCAGCTTGATGCCGATGCGGTCGCACACGGCCTGGGCGTCGGCCAGGTCTTCGCGGGCGGTGCAGTATTCGGTGCCGTCGTCCTCTTCCCAGTTCTTCATGAACAGACCTTCCACCTGGTAGCCCTGCTCGATGAGCAGAAGGGCGGAGACGGAAGAGTCCACGCCGCCGGACATGCCGACGATGACGCGGGTCTTGGCGGGGTCTTTGAGTGCTGGGCTGGTCATGGCTACCGGTGTGTATCAGAGGGGAAAAACGCCGATTCTATCAAACCCGCGGGCTGGCGTCAGTCGCGCAGCAGCTCGAGGCTGTGCAGCGGGCCTGCCAGGTAGTCGTCGAGGCAGCGCGGTACCAGCTCGCTACGCCAGCGCGACGGCTCGGCCAGCAGCTCGTCGCGGGTCAGCCACACGGCGCGGACGATGTCGCTGTCCAATGCCAGGTCGGCATGATGGCGTACGGGGCGGGCGGCGAAGCAGATGCGCTGGTAGGTGACTCCGTTGCTGGGTGCGGTGTACAGGTAGATGCCGACCACGCCGGTGAGCTCGACTTCCCAGGCGGTTTCCTCGAGGGTTTCGCGCAGGGCGGCCTGGGCGATGGTTTCGTTGGCTTCGAGGTGGCCGGCGGGCTGGTTGAATACGTGCTGGCCGGCCTTGAACTCCTCGACGAAGAGGAATTTGCCGTCGTGTTCGACGATGGTGGCGACGGTGATGTGGGGTTGCCAGGTCATGAACAGCTCCATTAGGGCTGGTGCGAACCCTGTGGGAGCGGGTTTACCCGCGAATGCGATGGCGAATTCAATGACGCATTCGCGGGTAAACCCGCTCCCACAGGCTTCGTGTTGGCCGCCAGATATCATTTATCCAGAAAGCACAAACCCCGGTGCGTGGCCGGGGTCTGTGCTGTTACATCAAGCGAACCTTACAGTGCGGCAATGGCGCTGTTCAGGGTCTGGCTTGGGCGCATCACCTTGGCGGTCAGCTCGGCATCCGGGGCGTAGTAGCCACCGATGTCGGCCGGCTTGCCCTGGACGGCGTTGAGCTCGGCGACGATGGTCGCTTCGTTCTCGCTCAGGGTCTTGGCCAGCGGGGCGAAGCGCGCCTGCAGGGCGGCGTCGTCGGTCTGGGCGGCCAGTGCTTCTGCCCAGTACAGGGTCAGGTAGAAGTGGCTGCCACGGTTGTCGATACCGCCGACCTTGCGCGAAGGCGACTTGTTGGTGTCGAGGAACTTACCGGTGGCCTGGTCCAGGGTATTGGCCAGGACCTTGGCACGCGGGTTGTCATAGGTGTTGCCCAGGTGCTCGAGGGAAGCGGCCAGGGCCAGGAACTCACCCAGCGAGTCCCAACGCAGGAAGTTCTCTTCGACCAGCTGCTGCACGTGCTTCGGTGCCGAACCGCCGGCGCCGGTCTCGAACAGGCCACCGCCGTTCATCAGCGGGACGATCGACAGCATCTTGGCGCTGGTGCCCAGCTCCATGATCGGGAACAGGTCGGTCAGGTAGTCGCGCAGCACGTTGCCGGTCACCGAGATGGTGTCCTTGCCTTCGCGGATGCGGGCCAGGGAGAACTTGATGGCGTCGACCGGGGCCAGGATGCGGATGTCCAGGCCGGAGGTGTCGTGATCCTTCAGGTACTGTTGCACCTTCTCGATCATCACGCCGTCGTGGGCGCGGGCCGGGTCCAGCCAGAACACCGCAGGGGTGTTGCTCAGGCGGGCGCGGTTGACGGCCAGCTTGACCCAGTCCTGGATCGGCGCGTCCTTGGTCTGGCACATGCGGAAGATGTCACCGGCTTCGACGTTCTGCTCCAGCACGACCTTGCCCTTGCCATCGACCACGCGTACGACGCCGTCGGCCTTGATCTGGAAGGTCTTGTCGTGGGAGCCGTACTCTTCGGCTTTTTGCGCCATCAGGCCGACGTTCGGCACGCTGCCCATGGTGGTCGGATCGAAGGCGCCGTTGGCCTTGCAGTCTTCGATGGTGGCCTGGTAGATGCCGGCGTAGCAGCGGTCCGGGATGATCGCCTTGGCGTCCTGCAGTTCACCGGCGGTGTTCCACATCTTGCCCGAGTCGCGGATCATCGCAGGCATCGAGGCGTCGACGATGACGTCGCTCGGTACGTGCAGGTTGGTGATGCCCTTGTCCGAGTTGACCATGGCCAGGGCCGGGCGAACGGCGTACAGGGCCTGGATGTCGGCTTCGATCTCGGCTTGCTTTTCAGCAGGCAGATCCTTGATGCGGGCGTACAGGTCGCCGATGCCGTTGTTGGCGTTGAAGCCCACTTCGGCCAGGGCAGCGGCGTGCTTGGCCAGCACGTCGTTGTAGAACTCTTCGACGATCACGCCGAACATGATCGGGTCGGAGACCTTCATCATGGTGGCTTTCAGGTGCACCGACAGCAGCACGCCGGAGGCCTTGGCATCGGCGATCTGCTCGGCGATGAAGGCTTTCAGGGCCTTGCGGCTCAGGGTGGCGCAGTCGATGACTTCGGCGGCCTTGACGGCGGTTTTTTCTTTCAGGACGGTGGTGGAGCCGTCTTTACCGACCAGCTCGATGCGCAGGCTGTCGTCAGCCTCGATCAGTGCGGCCTTTTCGCTGCCGTAGAAGTCGCCCTGGGTCATGTGGGCAACGTGCGACTTGGAGTCGGCGGCCCAGGCGCCCATCTTGTGCGGGTGCTTGCGGGCGTAGTTCTTGACCGACAGCGGGGCGCGACGGTCGGAGTTGCCTTCGCGCAGGACCGGGTTCACGGCGCTGCCCTTGATGCGGTCGTAGCGGGCGCGGGATTCTTTTTCCTCGGCGCTGGCCGGCTCGTCGGCGTAGTCAGGGATGTTGAAGCCCTTGGCTTGCAGCTCCTTGATCGCGGCCTTCAGCTGTGGAACCGACGCGGAGATGTTCGGCAGCTTGATGATGTTGGCTTCCGGGGTGGTAGCCAGTTGGCCCAGTTCCGCCAGGTGATCGCCTACCTGCTTCTCGGCGCCCAGTTGCTCCGGGAAGGCGGCGAGGATACGGCCGGCCAGGGAGATGTCGCGGGTTTCGACGGCGATATCGGCCGAAGCGGTGAAGGCCTCGACGATCGGCAGCAGCGAGTAGGTGGCGAGGGCGGGGGCTTCGTCGGTGAAGGTGTAGATGATCTTGGAACGGGTGGGCATGCGGGTTAACTCTCTATGTGCTGAGCGTACTCGAGTCTCGAGGTGCGCAGGGTAGGCGCTTCGCCCTGGCGACGCCATGAGCGGAAAGTCGAGAGGCTGCGAGCGGTGATGGTGGATGCATCAGTCGAGCGTCAAGTGCTGGGCCGCGGTAACAACCCAGGCTTTGCGGTCATTCATGACCAAGGGCGAGCCGCATTTTCCTAGGGTTCGCCCCGATGACCCCATGGTCGCGCCGGAGTATATCAAACCCTTTGGGCTATTCAGCAAGGCGAAGTGGTATCAGCGCATTTATAAGACCAAAGACGTAGGAGCAATGTGACGTGTTGCCGCAGGTTGCCAGGGGGATTTTCCAGTCCTTTTTCGGCTGTCGTGGCAGCGAGCTTGCAGGTCGGCAGATGTGGTTTAGGCTCAGTGGATCGCACGATTTCCAATCACACCAGGAAAAGCGGAGTAGTGCAGCATGGGATACCAGAAAATCAAGGTTCCGTCTGATGGTGCCAAGATCACCGTCAATGCAGACCATTCGCTCAATGTTCCCGACAACCCCATCATTCCCTACATCGAAGGCGACGGCATTGGCGTGGATGTCTCGCCGGTGATGATCAAGGTAGTCGACGCCGCCGTGCAGAAAGCCTACGGCGGCAAGCGCAAGATCGCCTGGATGGAGGTGTACGCCGGCGAGAAGGCCACCCAGGTCTACGACCAGGACACCTGGTTGCCCCAGGAAACCCTGGATGCGGTGCGCGACTATGTGGTGTCGATCAAGGGGCCGCTGACCACCCCGGTCGGCGGCGGCATCCGCTCGCTCAACGTGGCCCTGCGCCAGCAGCTCGACCTTTATGTGTGCCTGCGGCCGGTGGTCTGGTTCCAGGGCGTGCCAAGCCCGGTGAAAAAGCCGGGTGACGTCGACATGGTGATCTTCCGCGAGAACTCCGAGGACATCTATGCCGGCATCGAGTGGAAGGCCGGTTCGCCCGAGGCGAACAAGGTGATCAAGTTCCTCAAGGAGGAAATGGGCGTCACCAAGATCCGCTTCGACCAGGACTGCGGCATCGGCGTCAAGCCGGTCTCGAAGGAGGGTACCAAGCGCCTGGTGCGCAAGGCCCTGCAGTATGTGGTGGACAACGACCGCAAGTCGCTGACCCTGGTGCACAAGGGCAACATCATGAAGTTCACCGAAGGGGCCTTCAAGGACTGGGGCTACGAGGTGGCGCGCGACGAGTTCGGCGCCGAGCTGCTCGATGGCGGCCCGTGGATGAAGTTCAAGAATCCGAGAACCGGCCGTGAAGTGATCGTCAAGGATGCCATTGCCGACGCCATGCTCCAGCAGATCCTCCTGCGTCCGGCCGAGTACGATGTGATCGCCACCCTCAACCTCAACGGCGACTACCTGTCCGACGCCCTGGCGGCGGAAGTGGGCGGTATCGGCATCGCGCCGGGCGCCAACCTGTCGGACACCGTGGCCATGTTCGAGGCTACCCACGGCACCGCGCCGAAGTACGCCGGCAAGGACCAGGTCAACCCGGGCTCGGTGATCCTCTCGGCCGAGATGATGCTGCGGCACATGGGCTGGACCGAGGCGGCCGACCTGATCATCAAGGGCACCAATGGCGCCATCGCGGCCAAGACCGTGACCTACGACTTCGAGCGCCTGATGGAGGGCGCGACCCTGGTCGGCAGCTCGGGCTTTGGCGAGGCGCTGATCAAGCACATGTAAGCGGGGCAAAAAAACCGGTCGCCTCTTTATTAAAGGGGCGACCGGTTTTTTCGTTTACCGGCAGACAGGTCGGGGATCAGACTTCGACGGTGTTGCCCGGGTTCGTCGCGCTGGCCTGGACGCTGCTGGTGGCGCTTCTGATGTCGGTCGCGTGCAGCCCTTTGGGGCCCTGGATGATCTCGAAGTTCACGGCCTGGCCGGCTTTCAGCGTCTTGTAACCGTCCATCTGGATCGCTGAATAGTGGGCGAACAGATCATCGGTCTTGCCGTCCTCGTTGATGAATCCGTAGCCCTTGGCATTGTTGAACCACTTGACTTTACCGCTTGCCATCCCTATGTCCCTCTGCAAAGGACTCCATCACTGGAGTATCATCCACTTCATCCGCATACGAACCTTGCGAGAAAATCTGGTTGACTGCGCGGATCTTTATCGACCACGGTGGGTTCTTATTGGTTGTAACACCGTTTTGCCGATAGTCAAGGTCAGCCGGCGCCCGCGCCGGGACAGGCCTGCGCGGTCAACCCACAACCTTAACTTGTCGCTCATGATGAAATTCTTTCCATGCATGTACTCAGTGAGATTCGACTAACATTCAATCAGGATCGCCCGCAGTCGAACGAGGACGGGCATGAGGACGATGGCGCCGGCCTTGCCGTCCAGGAGGCCAAGCCGATCCTGCAGGCGCCGCCGATGTACAAGGTGGTTTTGTTCAACGATGACTACACGCCGATGGATTTCGTCGTCGAAGTGCTCGAGACGTTCTTCAATCTGAACCGCGAGCTGGCAACGAAGATCATGCTGACCGTCCATACCGAAGGGCGGGCAGTATGCGGATTGTTTACCCGTGACATCGCCGAGACAAAGGCCATGCAGGTCAACCAATACGCCAGGGAAAGCCAGCATCCGCTACTCTGTGAAATCGAGAAGGACGGTTAATCGCCGACCACTTGGGTATGAGGTGAAGCTATGTTAAACCGCGAGCTCGAAGTCACCCTCAATCTGGCCTTCAAGGAGGCACGTTCGAAACGTCATGAGTTCATGACCGTCGAACATCTGCTGCTGGCACTCCTTGACAATGAGGCTGCCGCGACCGTTCTGCGCGCCTGTGGCGCCAATCTCGACAAACTCAAGCACGACCTGCAGGAGTTCATCGATTCGACCACCCCGCTGATCCCCGTACATGACGAGGACCGCGAGACGCAACCGACCCTGGGCTTCCAGCGTGTGCTGCAGCGTGCCGTGTTCCACGTGCAGAGCTCCGGCAAGCGCGAGGTGACCGGCGCCAACGTGCTGGTGGCGATCTTCAGCGAACAGGAAAGCCAGGCGGTGTTTCTGCTCAAGCAGCAGAGCGTGGCGCGCATCGACGTCGTCAACTACATCGCCCACGGCATCAGCAAGGTGCCGGGCCATGGTTCGCACAACGAAAGCGAGCAGGACATGCAGGACGAGGAGGGCGGCGAAGCGTCGTCTTCCAGCAACCCGCTGGACGCCTATGCCAGCAACCTGAACGAACTGGCCCGGGCCGGGCGCATCGACCCGCTGGTCGGGCGCGAGCAGGAGGTCGAGCGCGTGGCGCAGATCCTCGCCCGCCGGCGCAAGAACAACCCGCTGCTGGTCGGCGAGGCCGGCGTGGGCAAGACCGCCATCGCCGAAGGCCTGGCCAAGCGCATCGTCGACGGCCAGGTCCCCGACCTGCTGGCGCAGAGCGTGGTCTACTCCCTTGACCTCGGCGCGCTGCTGGCCGGTACCAAGTACCGCGGCGACTTCGAGAAGCGCTTCAAGGCGCTGCTCGGCGAGCTGCGCAAGCGGCCGCAGGCGATCCTGTTCATCGACGAGATCCACACCATCATCGGCGCCGGCGCGGCTTCCGGTGGCGTGATGGATGCGTCCAACCTGCTCAAGCCACTGTTGTCGTCCGGTGAGATCCGTTGCATCGGCTCCACCACCTTCCAGGAATTTCGCGGCATCTTCGAGAAGGATCGCGCCCTGGCGCGGCGCTTCCAGAAGGTCGATGTCACCGAGCCGTCGGTGGAAGACACCGTGGGCATCCTGCGCGGGCTCAAGGGCCGCTTCGAAAGCCACCACAACATCGAGTACAGCGACGAGGCCCTGCGCGCCGCCGCCGAACTGGCCTCGCGCTACATCAATGACCGGCATATGCCGGACAAGGCCATCGACGTGATCGACGAGGCTGGCGCCTACCAGCGCCTGCAACCGGAAGCCAATCGGGTCAAGCGCATCGACGTGCCGCAGGTCGAGGACATCGTCGCCAAGATCGCGCGGATTCCGCCGAAGCACGTCACCAGCTCCGACAAGGAACTGCTGCGCAACCTCGAGCGTGACCTGAAACTGACCGTGTTCGGCCAGGATGCGGCGATCGACTCGCTGGCCACCGCCATCAAGCTGTCCCGTGCCGGCCTCAAGGCGCCGGACAAACCGGTTGGCTCGTTCCTGTTCGCCGGCCCCACCGGCGTGGGCAAGACCGAGGCCGCCCGCCAGCTGGCCAAGGCCCTGGGCGTGGAGCTGGTGCGCTTCGACATGTCCGAGTACATGGAGCGGCACACCGTGTCGCGCCTGATCGGTGCGCCGCCCGGCTATGTCGGGTTCGACCAGGGCGGTCTGCTGACCGAGGCCATCACCAAGCAACCGCACTGCGTGCTGCTGCTCGACGAAATCGAGAAGGCCCATCCGGAAGTCTTCAACCTGCTGCTGCAGGTGATGGACCACGGGACCCTGACCGACAACAACGGGCGCAAGGCGGACTTCCGCAACGTGATCCTGATCATGACCACCAACGCCGGCGCCGAAACCGCCGCGCGGGCCTCGATCGGCTTCACCCACCAGGACCACTCGTCCGATGCGATGGAGGTCATCCGCAAGAGCTTCACGCCGGAGTTCCGCAACCGCCTGGACACCATCATCCAGTTCGGCCGCCTGTCCCACGAGACGATCAAGAGCATCGTCGACAAGTTCCTCATCGAACTGCAGGCGCAGCTGGAAGACAAGCGTGTGCTGCTGGAGGTCACCGACGCCGCCCGCGGCTGGCTGGCGGCCTCGGGCTACGACGTGCAGATGGGCGCGCGGCCGATGGCGCGGCTGATCCAGGACAAGATCAAGCGGCCGCTGGCCGAGGAGATCCTGTTCGGCGAGCTGGCCGAGCACGGTGGCGTGGTGCACATCGACCTGCGCGATGGCGAGCTGGTGTTCGATTACGAGACCACGGCTGAAGTCGCGTAAGGCTGGGGCTGCAAAGCAGCCCCGCTTTATGAAGGCCCACAAAAAAGCCCGGCACATTGGCCGGGCTTTTTCATGGCTGGAGCTTAGCGCGCACGGTAGGTGATGCGGCCCTTGCTCAGGTCGTACGGCGTCAGTTCGACGCGGACCTTGTCGCCAGTGAGAATACGGATGTAGTTCTTGCGCATCTTACCAGAGATGTGCGCGGTAACGACGTGCCCGTTTTCCAACTCCACGCGGAACATGGTGTTGGGCAGGGTGTCGACGACAGTGCCTTCCATTTCGAAGCTGTCTTCTTTCGACATGCAGTAAAGCCCTCGGTATCCAGTGATGGCCCGACGCACGACTGCACCGGGCAAAAAAAGTGGCGTGGATTATGCCCGAAATTTGTGTTTCAAGCCAATGCCTTTCAGTTGAGGGTGACCCAGCGCTGGTTGATCAGCAGTTCGATGGGGCGATACTGGGTCTTGTAGTTCATCTTCTTGCAGTTCTTGATCCAGTAGCCGAGGTACACCGCCTCGAGGTCCTGGCGCAGGGCTTCGGTGATCTGCCAGAGGATGGCGTAGCGCCCCAGGCTGCGGCGCTCCTCGTCGGGCTCGTAGAAGGTGTACACCGCCGACAGCCCGTTGGGCAGCAGGTCGCACACCGCCACGGCCAGCAGCCGGCCCTCCAGGCGGAACTCGTAGAACCAGCAGAACGGCAGGTCGCGGACCAGGAAGGTGGAGAACTGGTCGCGGCTGGGCGGGTACATGTCGCCGTCGGCGTGGCGCTGCTCGATATAGCGCCGGTACAGGTCGAAGTATTCTTCCTTGAAGGACGGGCGGGCGGCAGTGACGGTCAGGTCGGCATTGCGCTTGAGGATTCGGCGCTGCTGGCGGTTGGGAATGAAGCGCGCCGCCGGGATGCGCGCCGGCACGCAGGCGTTGCATTGCTGGCAATGCGGGCGATAGAGGTGATCGCCGCTGCGGCGAAAGCCCATTTCCGACAGGTCGGCGTAGACGTGCACGTCCATCGGCTGGCTCGGGTCGAGAAACAGCGTGGTCGCCTGCTCATCCGGCAGGTAGCTGCAGGAGTGGGGTTGAGTGGCATAGAACTTCAACCGCGCCAGCTCTGTCATGATCAACCCCTTAGGTGAGACGTTGTCTCTAAGTGTAAGCCAGCTCCGGGAACTCGCCTAGGCAACCCAGCGGGCGCCGCTGGGCTGGTCCAGGTACTGCGCCAGATGGCTGGCGAAGTCGGCCCGGCTGATGGCGCGGGCGCCCAGGCTGTGCAGGTGGTCGGTGGGCATCTGGCAGTCGATGAGCACGAAACCGGCCTGCCTGAGGTGCTCGACCAGGGTCACGAAGCCCACCTTGGAGGCGTTGTCGGCGCGGCTGAACATCGACTCGCCGAAGAACAGTCGGCCCATGGCCAGGCCGTACAGGCCGCCGACCAGCTCGCCGTCGCGGCGCACCTCCACCGAATGGGCGATGCCGCGGCGGTGCAGCTCGCAGTAGGCGGCGCGCATGTTGTCGGTGATCCAGGTGCCGTCGGCATAGTCCCGTGGCGCGGCGCAGGCGGCGATCACCGCTGCGAAGTCGCTGTCGAAGCTCACCTGGTAGCGGCCCTGGCGGATCAGCTTGGCCAGCGAGCGCGAAACGTGCAGTTCGTCCGGGAACAACACGGTGCGTGGGTCGGGCGACCACCAGAGGATCGGCTGGCCGTCCTGGTACCAGGGGAAGCAGCCATGGCGATAGGCCGCGACCAGGCGGTCCGGGGTCAGGTCGCCGCCTGCGGCGAGCAGGCCGTTGGGATCGTGCAGGGCCTTTTCCAGGGGCGGGAAGGTCAACGAGTCGCGGGTGAGCCAGGTGAGCATGGGGTTCTTGAGCGGCGGGGGAGGGGAGAGGGCAGCATGGCGTGGCTTGCAAGTGAGGTCAACGCCTTGCCAGGTCGACAAATTACGTCTGGCTTTGGCGGCTCCAGGCACCATCTGGCGCTTTTGCTGTCACACCTGTGCAAAAACACAGCATAAGCCTTTGTCACAAAAGAAAATGCATGCTCAAATTGCAGCTATATGAAAGTAGCCCCCGTTCACGCCCCACAGGGCGTGCCGCCATGGCGGCTGGCGGGCAGTAATGTTAAAAGTAGTGGTTCATTGGCCAGTGACCGGCCAATCACTATTGGACGCGCAGCACGCGCAGGAATAGACGCGTTTTGAAGAAATCCACCGCAACTCCAGCCCCCTTGCCAGTGCCCCTGTGGCGGCAACAGCTGCACTACCGCCTGAAGGAAGGTGCGCTGATCGCCGTCGGCGCGCTGTGCCTGTACCTGTGGATGGCATTGGTCACCTACGACACCGCCGACCCGGGCTTCAGCCACACCAGCAACGCCGAGCAGGTGCAGAACGCCGCTGGCCGCGCCGGGGCCTATTTCGCCGACATCCTGTTCATGGTGCTCGGCTATTTCGCCTATATCTTCCCGCTGCTGCTGGCGATCAAGACCTGGCAGATCTTCCGCGAGCGCCACCAGCCCTGGCAGTGGAGCGGCTGGCTGTTCTCCTGGCGCCTGATCGGTCTGGTGTTCCTGGTGCTGTCGGGCGCGGCGCTGGCGCATATTCACTTCCACCCGCCGGCGAGCATGCCGTTCTCCGCTGGTGGCGCCCTGGGCGAGAGCCTCGGCGACCTGGCACGCAACCTGCTGAACGTGCAGGGCAGCACGCTGATGTTCATCGCCCTGTTCCTGTTCGGCCTGACGGTGTTCACTGACCTTTCGTGGTTCAAGGTGATGGACCTCACCGGCAAGATCACCCTCGACCTGTTCGAGCTGGTGCAGGGCGCCGCCAACCGCTGGTGGGAGGCGCGCAACGAACGCAAGCGCCTGGAAGCCCAACTGCGTGAAGTCGACGACCCGGTCTTCGACCTGGGCGGCAAGGGCGACAAGCGTGAGCCGGCCAAGCCGCAGCCGCGTGAACGCGCCGAGCCCGTGGTGATGCGCGAAGAGCCGCCGGCCCGCCCGGTCGCGCCGCGCGAAACCGTGGTAGCTCGCCCGCAGCCCGCCGCCCCGGTGATCATCCCGCCAACCGCGGACAAGGCGCCGGAGCCGAGCAAGCGGGTCATGAAGGAAAAACAAGCACCGCTGTTCATCGACAGCGCCGTGGAAGGCACCTTGCCGTCGATTTCCATCCTCGACCCGGCCGAGCAGAAAAAGATCGAATACTCGCCGGAGTCCCTGGCCGGCGTCGGCCAGTTGCTGGAGATCAAGCTCAAGGAATTCGGCGTGGAAGTCGCGGTCGACTCGATCCACCCAGGCCCTGTGATCACCCGCTACGAGATCCAGCCTGCCGCAGGCGTCAAGGTCAGCCGTATCGCCAACCTGGCCAAGGACCTGGCGCGCTCGCTGGCGGTGACCAGCGTGCGCGTGGTCGAGGTCATTCCCGGCAAGACCACCGTGGGTATCGAGATCCCCAACGAGAACCGCCAGATGGTGCGCTTCTCCGAGGTGCTGTCGTCGCCGCAGTTCGACGAGAACAAGTCGCCGGTCACCCTGGCCCTGGGCCACGACATCGGCGGCAAGCCGGTGATCACCGACCTGGCCAAGATGCCGCACCTGCTGGTGGCCGGTACCACCGGTTCCGGTAAGTCGGTGGGCGTGAACGCGATGATCCTGTCGATCCTGTTCAAGTCGGGCCCGGAAGACGCGCGGTTGATCATGATCGACCCGAAGATGCTCGAACTGTCGATCTACGAAGGCATCCCGCACCTGCTGTGCCCGGTGGTCACCGACATGAAGGACGCCGCCAACGCCCTGCGCTGGAGCGTCGCCGAGATGGAGCGCCGCTACAAGCTGATGGCGGCCATGGGCGTGCGCAACCTGGCGGGCTTCAACCGCAAGATCAAGGACGCCCAGGAAGCCGGCGAGATCATCCACGACCCGCTGTACCGTCGCGAGAGCATGGACGACGAGCCGCCAGCGCTGAAGACCCTGCCGACCATCGTGGTGGTGGTCGACGAATTCGCCGACATGATGATGATCGTCGGCAAGAAGGTCGAAGAGCTGATCGCCCGTATCGCCCAGAAGGCCCGTGCCGCCGGTATCCACCTGATCCTGGCCACCCAGCGCCCGTCGGTGGACGTGATCACTGGCCTGATCAAGGCCAACATCCCGACCCGCATGGCGTTCCAGGTGTCGAGCAAGATCGACTCGCGGACCATCATCGACCAGGGTGGCGCCGAACAGCTGCTCGGCCACGGTGACATGCTCTACATGCCGCCGGGCACCAGCCTGCCGATCCGCGTGCATGGCGCGTTCGTTTCCGACGACGAGGTGCATCGCACGGTCGAGGCCTGGAAGCTGCGCGGCGCGCCGGACTACAACGACGATATCCTCAACGGCGTCGAAGAGGCCGGCAGCGGCTTCGACGGTGGCGGTGGTGGCGGCGGCGATGGCGACGACCCGGAAGCCGACGCGCTCTACGACGAAGCCGTGCAGTTCGTGCTGGAAAGCCGCCGGGCGTCGATCTCGGCGGTGCAGCGCAAGCTCAAGATCGGCTACAACCGCGCCGCGCGGATGATCGAGTCGATGGAAATGGCCGGCGTGGTCACTCCGATGAACAGCAACGGCTCGCGGGAAGTGATTGCCCCGGGCGGCCCGCGCGACTGATGAACAATCTGCCGGGCGCCATTGACGGCGTCCGGCCCCTTCACTGTGCAATGAGGATTTCCATGCGCGCGATTCGCATGCTGTTGGTTTCTGCCCTGGCTACGGCCAGCCTGTCGGCCCAGGCCGGCGAACAGGACGTCCAGCGCCTGACGCAATTGCTGGAAAAGTCGCAGACCATCGAAGCCAATTTCTCCCAGCTGACCCTGGATGCCGGCGGCACCAGCCTGCAGGAGACCAATGGCAAGATGACCGTCAAGCGCCCGGGCCTGTTCTACTGGCACACTGACGCGCCGCAGGAGCAGGTAGTGGTGTCCGACGGCAAGAACGTCACCCTGTGGGACCCGGACCTCGAGCAGGCGACCATCAAGAAGCTCGACGTGCGCCTGAACCAGACCCCGGCGCTGCTGCTGTCCGGCGATGTGTCGAAGATCAGCCAGAGCTTCGACATCACCTCCAAGGAACAGGGCGAAGTGATGGACTTCACCTTGAAGCCCAAGACCAAGGACACCCTGTTCGACTCGCTGCGCGTGTCGTTCCGCAGGGGCCTGATCAATGACATGCAGCTGATCGACAGCGTCGGCCAGCGCACCAACATCCTGTTCAATGGCGTCAAGGCCAACCAGGCGGTGCCGGACAGCAAGTTCCAGTTCGACATCCCCAAGGGCGCTGACGTCATCAAGGAGTAAGCGGAGCCTGTGATGGACCTGTTTCGAAGCGAACCCGTCGCCCAGCCCCTGGCCGCACGCCTGCGTCCGTCCAACCTGGACGAGTACGTCGGCCAGGAGCACCTGCTGGCGCGTGGCAAGCCGCTGCGCGAGGCGCTGGAGCAGGGTGCGCTGCACTCGATGATCTTCTGGGGGCCGCCAGGGGTGGGCAAGACCACCCTGGCGCGGCTGCTGGCGCAGTTCTGCGACGCCCACTTCGAAACGGTGTCGGCGGTGCTGGCCGGGGTCAAGGAGATCCGCCAGGCGGTCGAGGTGGCGAAGCAGCAGGCCGGCCAGTATGGCCGGCGCACCATCCTGTTCGTCGACGAGGTGCACCGCTTCAACAAGTCGCAACAGGACGCCTTCCTGCCCTACGTGGAGGACGGCACGCTGATCTTCATCGGCGCCACCACCGAGAACCCGTCGTTCGAGCTGAACAACGCGCTGCTGTCGCGGGCGCGGGTCTACGTGCTCAAGAGCCTGGACGAGGCCGCGTTGCGCAAGCTGGTCGATCGCGCCCTGAGCGAGGAGCGCGGCCTGGGCAAGCGCAGCCTGCGGGTTGGGGATGAGGCGTTCAAGATGCTCATGGCCGCCGCCGACGGCGATGGCCGGCGCATGCTCAACTTCCTCGAGAATGCCTCGGACCTGGCCGAAGACGGCGGCGAGATCGGCATCGAGCTGCTGCAGAGCCTGCTCGGCGACAGCCGCCGGCGTTTCGACAAGGGCGGCGAGGCCTTCTACGACCAGATTTCCGCGCTACACAAATCGGTGCGCGGCTCCAATCCGGACGGCGCGCTGTACTGGTACGCGCGCATGCTCGACGGCGGCTGCGACCCGCTGTACATCGCCCGCCGGGTGGTGCGCATGGCCAGCGAGGACATCGGCAATGCCGACCCCCGCGCCCTGAGCCTGTGCCTGGCGGCGTGGGACGTGCAGGAGCGCCTGGGCAGCCCCGAAGGCGAGCTGGCGGTGGCCCAGGCCATCACCTACATTGCCTGCGCGCCGAAGAGCAACGCGGTGTACATGGGCTTCAAGGCGGCCATGCGCGAGGCCGCCGAGCACGGTTCGCTGGAAGTGCCGCTGCACCTGCGCAACGCGCCGACCAAGCTGATGAAGCAACTGGGCTATGGCGAGGAGTACCGCTATGCCCACGACGAGCCGGACGCCTACGCCGCCGGTGAGGACTATTTCCCCGAACAGCTCGAGCCGCGCCAGTACTATCAGCCGGTGCCGAGGGGGCTTGAGCTGAAGATCGGCGAGAAGCTCAAGCACCTGGCCGAGCTGGACCGCAACAGCCCCCGGCAGCGGAGAAAACCGTGATCGCACTTATCGCTGCGGTCAGCGCCGGCGGGATTGCCGGCACGCTGCTGCGCTTCGCCACCGCCAACTGGGTCGCGGCCCACTGGCCACGGCACTTCTATGCCGGTACGCTGGCGGTCAACCTGGTCGGCTGCCTGCTGATCGGCCTGCTCTACGGGTTGTTCCTGCACAAGCCGCTGGCGCCGGTCGAGCTGCGCGCCGGGCTGATCGTCGGCTTTCTCGGCGGCCTGACCACTTTTTCCTCCTTCTCGCTCGATACCGTGCGCCTGATGGAAAGCGGGCAGGTCCCGCTGGCCTTGGGCTATACCATTATCAGCGTGGTAGGCGGCCTGCTCGCGACCTGGGCC
Organism: Pseudomonas sp. BW16M2; assembly: GCF_014268865.1. Classification (NCBI taxonomy): domain Bacteria; kingdom Pseudomonadati; phylum Pseudomonadota; class Gammaproteobacteria; order Pseudomonadales; family Pseudomonadaceae; genus Pseudomonas; species Pseudomonas sp. BW16M2. The sequence goes on from NZ_JABWRI010000042.1 coordinate 28,678, forward strand.
GGCCTGTCTCTGACCCGATTCTGAACCAACATCTACACATAACGAGAGAACGACATGCTCGATTCCAAACAGTTACGCACTGAACTTCAGGCAGTGGCGGACCGCCTGGCCACCCGTGGCTTCAGCCTGGATGTCGCGCGCATCGAATCGCTGGAAGAGCGCCGCAAATCGGTGCAGACCCGCACCGAGCAACTGCAGGCCGAGCGTAACGCCCGTTCCAAATCGATCGGCCAGGCCAAGGCCAAGGGCGAGGACATCGCGCCGCTGATGGCCGACGTCGAGCGCATGGCCAATGAACTGGCCGCCGGCAAGACCGAGCTGGACGCTATCCAGGCCGAGCTGGACGGTATCCTGCTGACCATCCCCAACCTGCCGGACGCCAGCGTGCCGGTCGGCGCTAGCGAAGACGACAACGTCGAAGTGCGCCGCTGGGGCACCCCGACCACCTTCGATTTCGAGATCAAGGACCACGTCGCCCTGGGCGAAGTCAGTGGTGGCCTGGACTTCGAGGCCGCGGCCAAGCTGTCCGGCGCCCGCTTCGCCGTGCTGCGCGGCCCGATTGCCCGCCTGCACCGCGCCCTGGCGCAGTTCATGATCAACCTGCACACCGGCGAGCACGGCTACGAGGAACACTACACCCCGTACCTGGTGCAGGCCCCGGCCCTGCAGGGCACCGGCCAGCTGCCGAAGTTCGAGGAAGACCTGTTCAAGATCAGCCGCGAAGGCGAGGCCGACTTCTACCTGATCCCGACCGCCGAAGTGTCGCTGACCAACCTGGTGGCCGGCGAGATCCTCGACGCTAAGCAACTGCCGCTGAAGCTGGTAGCTCACACTCCATGCTTCCGCAGTGAAGCCGGCGCCTCGGGCCGCGATACCCGCGGCATGATCCGCCAGCACCAGTTCGACAAGGTCGAAATGGTACAGGTCGTCGAGCCAGCGAAATCCATGGAAGCCCTCGAAGGCCTGACCGCCAACGCCGAGCGCGTGCTGCAGCTGCTGGAGCTGCCGTACCGCGTGCTGGCGCTGTGCACCGGCGACATGGGCTTCGGCGCGGTGAAGACCTACGACCTGGAAGTGTGGGTCCCAAGCCAGGACAAGTACCGCGAGATCAGCTCCTGCTCCAACTGCGGCGACTTCCAGGCGCGCCGCATGCAGGCCCGCTGGCGCAACCCGGAAACTGGCAAGCCGGAGCTGGTGCACACCCTCAACGGTTCGGGCCTGGCCGTTGGCCGTACCCTGGTGGCGGTGCTGGAGAACTACCAGCAGGCCGACGGTTCGATCCGCGTGCCGGAGGTGCTCAAGCCGTACATGGGTGGCGTCGAGGTCATTCGCTGAATGGACTACCTGCCGCTTTTCCATAAGCTGCAGGGCGGCCGCGTGCTGGTCGTCGGCGGCGGCGAGATCGCCTTGCGCAAGGCGCGCCTGCTGGCCGATGCTGGCGCCGCGCTGCGGGTGGTGGCGCCGGAGGTCGACGGCCAACTGGCCGCGCTGGCCCGCGACGGCGGTGGCGAGGTGCTGGTGCGTGGCTACCAGGCGAGCGACCTGGAGGGCTGCCGCCTGGTGATCGCGGCCACCGACGACTCCGCGCTCAACGCCCAGGTCTCGGCCGAGGCCCAGGCGCGCAGCCTGCCGGTCAACGTGGTGGATGCCCCGGCCCTGTGCACGGTGATCTTCCCGGCCATCGTCGACCGCTCACCCCTGGTGGTGGCGATCTCCAGCGGTGGCGACGCCCCGGTGCTGGCGCGCTTGATCCGCGCCAAGCTGGAAGCCTGGATCCCGTCCGCCTACGGCGAACTGGCCGGGCTGGCGGCGCGTTTCCGGCACAAGGTCAAGGCCTTGTACCCGGACGTCAACCAGCGTCGTGGTTTCTGGGAGAGCGTGTTCCAGGGCCCGGTCGCCGAGCGCCAGCTGGCGGGGCAGGGCGCCGAGGCCGAGCGCCTGTTGCAGGCGATGGTCGATGGCGCGCCGGTGCAGCAGGGCGGCGAGGTGTACTTGGTGGGCGCGGGGCCGGGCGATCCGGACCTGCTGACCTTCCGTGCCCTGCGCCTGATGCAGCAGGCCGACGTGGTGCTGTACGACCGCCTGGTGGCCCCGGCCATCATCGAGATGTGCCGGCGTGACGCCGAGCGCATCTATGTCGGCAAGCGCCGCGCCGACCACGCCGTGCCACAGGACAAGATCAACCGCCTGCTGGTCGACCTGGCCCGCCAGGGCAAGCGCGTGCTGCGGCTCAAGGGGGGTGATCCGTTCATCTTCGGCCGTGGCGGCGAGGAGATCGAGGAGCTGGCTGACGAGGGTATCCCGTTCCAGGTGGTGCCGGGTATCACCGCGGCCAGTGGTTGTTCCGCCTATGGCGGGATTCCGCTGACTCATCGCGATTATGCCCAGTCGGTGCGTTTCGTTACCGGTCACCTGAAGGACGGTACCAGCAACCTGCCCTGGGATGACCTGGTGGCGCCGGCCCAGACCCTGGTGTTCTACATGGGGCTGGTCGGGTTGCCGACCATCTGTGCCGAGTTGATCCGCCATGGGCGCGCGGCGAGCACGCCGGCAGCCCTGGTGCAGCAGGGGACCACGCGCAATCAGCGGGTGTTCACCGGTACCCTGGCTGACCTGCCGGAGCTGGTGGCGCGGCATGAAGTGCATGCGCCGACCCTGGTGATCGTTGGGGAAGTGGTGCAGCTGCGCGAGAAGCTGGCGTGGTTTGAAGGGGCGCAAGACGCCTGAGCACGTTGTAGATCCACGTGGGAGCGGGCTTGCCCCGCGATGGCGTCAGAGGTGGCAACATTGTTGCCTGATCTGGCGCCATCGCGGGGCAAGCCCGCTCCCACGTTGGGTCTTTATCTTCTCTGCCAGATCCCTCTGCCCGACAACCGCTCCCGATCATGCGGCAAACCAAAGTCCTGCAACGGCCCCTTGGGCACGATCCCGTTCGGGTTGATGGTCTTGTGGCTCATGTAATAGTGCTTCTGGATATGCTCCATGTTCACCGTGCCCGCCACCCCCGGCCACTGGTACAGCTCGCGCAGCCAATTGGACAGGTTCGGGTAGTCGCTCAGGCGGCGCAGGTTGCACTTGAAGTGCCCGTGGTACACCGCATCGAAACGCACCAGCGTGGTGAATAGGCGCACATCGGCCTCGGTCAGGTACTCGCCGGCCAGGTAGCGCTGGCGACCCAGCAGCCCTTCCAGATGAACCAGCTCATTGAACACCTCGTCGAAGGCAGTCTCGTAGGCTTCCTGCGAGGTGGCGAAGCCGGCGCGGTACACGCCGTTGTTCACGGCCGGGTAGATACGTTCGTTGAGCGCATCGATGGTCGCCCGCAGCGGCTCGGGGTAGAGGTCCAGGGTATTGCCGGTCAAGTCGTCGAAGGCGCTGTTGAAGATGCGGATGATCTCGGCCGACTCGTTGTTGACGATGCGTTTCTCCTGCTTGTCCCACAGCACCGGCACGGTCACGCGCCCGGTGTAGTGCGGGTCGTCCTGGGTGTAGCGCTGGTGCAGGTACTGCAGCGCATCCAGCTGATCGCCGCTGGAGCCTTGCTGCTGGTCGAAGGTCCAGCCGTGCTCGCCCATCAGCCAACTGACCACCGAGACATCGATCAACGGCTCCAGGCCCTTGATGGCGCGGAAAATCAGGGTGCGGTGCGCCCACGGACAGGCCAGCGACACATACAGGTGATAGCGGCCGGCCTCGGCGGCGGGCAGCGGGTTGCGCCGCTGCGCGTTCTCGCGCTGGAAGGCGCCGTCCTTGCTGCTCTGGTACCACTGGTCATGCCAGCGGCCATCGATCAAAAGGCCCATCTCGGAGCTCCTCGAAAACTAATCGTTTGTCGTTGGCGCTCAGTCTAGGGCAAAGCGTTCGAAAAAATAGCGCAAAGACTGCCCTATTCCTATCGGCTTATTCGATGTATTTGCGGGCGGCCCAGTAGGCGCGGGCATTGCTGAACGCCTGCTCGCGCTCCTGGCCGAGCCCGCGCAGGGCCAGGGCCATGGTCGCGACCACGGCCAGTTCGCCGTAGCTGTCCTGCGCCTCGCCGCGCCACACCGCCAGCAGGTGCTCGGGCTGCAGGCTGGCCGGCTTCACATGGCGCTGGGCGCTGAGCGCCGGCCATTCCTCGTCCCAGGCCTCGCCGGCCGAGGTGCCGTACAGGTGGCTGATGACATCCGGGTTGACCTCGATCTCGCCACCGTCGCCCTTGATGACCACGGCATGATCGCCGAGCAGGCGGCTGGCTTCGCGGTGCACCGCCTGGTAGCCGGGGTGGAAGATGCTCTGCAGGCCGCAGCGGGCGGCAAGCGGGTTGAGCACCCGGGCCAGCGAATGGATGGGCGAGCGCAGGCCCAGGGTGTTGCGCAGGTCGATCATGCGCTGCAGTTGCGGCGCCCAGTCCTGCAAGGGGAAGAAGGCCAGCCGGCGGCTGTCCAGGGCCTGCTCCACGGCCGTCCAGTCCCGGCAGAGCGGGATGTCCAGCAGGTCGAGCAGTTGCTCAGTGTACAGCCGCCCGGCCGTATGGGCGCCACCGCCGTGCATCAGGATGCGCACGCCATTGCCTGCCAGGCATTTGGCCGCCAGCAGGTACCAGGGCAGGTGGCGCTTCTTGCCGGCGTAGCTCGGCCAGTCGAGGTCGACGGCGATGCGCGGTCCCTGCAGGTGGGCGCGCAGGGCCTCGGTGAAGCCGGCCAGTTCCTCGGCGCTTTCTTCCTTGTGCCGCAGCAGCATCAGGAAGGCGCCCAGCTGGGTGTCCTCGACCTTGCCTTCGAGCAGCAGGGTCATGGCGGCGCGGGCCTCCTCGCGGGTCAGGCCGCGGGCGCCGCGCTTGCCCTTGCCGAGGATGCGCACGAATTCGGCGAACGGGTGTTCGGCCGGGGTTTCCAGGGTCAGCGGGCGTACATCGTTCAGCTGTGGCTCGGTCATATGCAGTTGGTCGGCTTGGGCAGGCCCGCCAGCTTGGCGGCGAGTTTGGCGGGGGTGCCATTGAACAGGCGGTTCAGGTGCGGGCTGTTGCCTTTTTCCGCACCGAGCTTGAGCGCGGTGTACTTGATCAACGGGCGGGTGGCTGGCGACAGCTGGTACTCCTGGTAGAACTGGCGCAGCAGCTCGAGGATTTCCCAGTGGTCCGCGGTCAGGGCGATGCTTTCACGCGTGGCGAGGGCCTCGGCGACTTCGTAGGACCAGTCCTGCAGCTCGACCAGGAAGCCGTCCTTGTCCAGGGCGATGTGGCGATCGCCGACAGTCAGGGTACTCATAGCCAGCTGTTGACCTTGTCGTGGTGCAGGGAGAGCTCGACGAAAGCGGCGTAGTCCACGGCCTTGGCCAGCGGGTTGTCGAGGGCGCGGGCCTGCAGGTCTTCGGCGAGGGCGAACAGGCGCTCGCCGAGGTTGGCGGCCTGCAGGGCGGCGAACGGCTCGCTGCCGGCCTTGAGCGCGTAGGTGGCGTCGCCGCACAGCAGCAGCGCGTCTTGCGGGCCCAGCAGGCGCAGGCAGCTGGCCAAGCGCTCGTCGCCGAAGGGCGAGTGGGCGATTACATGCAGGGTCGTCATCAGAGCGTCACCACTTGGTCGAAACGGGCAATCAGCGCGGTCAGCGCGGTAGCGTCGAGCACCTCGACCGGCAGCGCCAGGGCGTCGCCATCCAGCCCGCGACGGGCCAGGCTGTGGCCGCAGGCGAATAGCTCCTCGACCCCGAACATCGGCAGGGCCTGGAGGTTGGCGGTCAGGTTCTTCTGCTGCAGGGCGTCGGGATGCTGCGCGGCGGCGAGCTGGAACACGCCGTCATCGAGGAACAGCATGCCCAGCGGCAGATCGAAGGCGCCGCCGGCCAGGGCGATGTCCAGCGCCTCGCGGGCGGACGGGCCGCTCCAGGGCGCCTGGCGGCTGATGATCAGCAAGGACTTGGCCATCTCAATCACCTCCGAAGCAGACCAGGCGGTCGGCCAGTTGCGCGGCTTCGTGCAGCTGGCCCAGGCCGGACAGCTCCCACGGCATCGGCAGGTTCACCGCCGGACGCTGGTAGCGGTTGGCCTCGGTGTCGTCGAGCACGCCCCGGCGCAGGGCCGCGGCGATGCACACCACGGCGTCCAGGCGGTGGTCGCTGACGAAGGCGCGCCACTGCGCGGCCACGTCCAGCTCGTCCTGGGGCGTGACGATATTGGCCGAGGCGCTGTGCACCCCATCCTGGTAGAAGAACAATCGGGCGATTTCATGCCCGCCGGCCAGCACCGCCTCGGCAAAGCGCAAGGCGCGGCGCGAGGAGGGCGCATGGGCCGGAGAAAAGACCGCGATGGCGAATTTCATGGAAGGCTCGTGCAAATGAATGCGGCCATGATAAAGCAAAAAGCCCGCGCTGGTGGGCGCGGGCTTTGTGCTCAGGCGGGTGCGGCTCAGGCCTGTTCCTTGCCCTCGGGCAGGAACCAGTTGAGCAGCAGGGCGCAGATACCGCCGGTGGCGACGCCCGACTCCAGCACGTTGCGCAGCGCCGCCGGCATGTGCGCGAGGAACTCCGGCACCTGGGCCACGCCCAGGCCCAGCGACAGCGACACGGCGATGATCAGCAGGGCGCGGCGGTCGAGGCGGGTGCTGGCGAGGATATTGATGCCCGAGGCCGCCACGGCGCCGAACATCACCATGGCCGCGCCGCCGAGCACCGGCTCCGGCACCGCCTGGATCACCCCGGCGACGCTGGGGAACAGGCCCAGCAGGATCAGCATGACGGCGATCCAGATGCCGATATGGCGGCTGGCGATGCCGGTCAGCTGAATCACGCCGTTGTTCTGGGCGAAGATCGAGCTGGGGAAGGTGTTGAACAGACCGGCCAGCAGCGAGTTGGCACCGTTGACCAGCACCCCGCCCTTGATCCGTTGCATCCATACCGGGCCTTCCACCGGCTGGCGCGAGACCTTACTGGTGGCGGTCACGTCACCGATGGCTTCCAGCGAGGTGACCAGGTAGATCACCAGCATCGGGATGAACAGCGACCAGGAGAAGCCCAGGCCGAAGTGCAGCGGCGTCGGCACCTGGAACAGCGCGGCCTGGTGCATGCCGGTGAAGTCCAGGCGGCCCAGGTAGCCGGCCAGGGCATAGCCCACGGCCAGGGCGATGACGATGGCGCAGCTGCGCATCCACACCACCGGAATGCGGTTGAGGATGACGATGATCGCCAGCACCACGCCCGACAGCAGCAGGTTCTCGCCATCGGCGAAGGTGCCGTTGGCCATGGCGCCAAAGCCGCCGCCCATGCTGATCAGGCCGACCTTGATCAGGGTCAGGCCGATCATCAGCACGACAATGCCGGTCACCAGCGGGGTGATCAGGCGTTTGACGAAGGGCAGGATGCGCGACACGCCCATTTCCACGAACGAGCCGGCGATGACCACGCCGAAGATCGCCGCCATCACGCTCTCGACCGGCGTGCCCTGCTTGACCATCAGCGCGCCGCCGGCGATCAGCGGGCCGACGAAGTTGAAGCTGGTGCCCTGGACGATCAGCAGCCCGGCGCCGAACGGCCCGAAGCGCTTGCACTGGACGAAGGTGGCGATACCCGAGATCACCAGCGACATCGACACGATCAGGTTGGTGTCACGCGCCGACACGCCCAGCGCCTGGCAGATCAGCAGGCCCGGCGTGACGATCGGCACGATGATCGCCAGCAGGTGCTGCAATGCCGCCAGCAGGCCGATCAGCAGGCGAGGCTTGTCCTCGAGGCCAAGGACCAGTTCATTGGCAGGCGCCGCCGCGCCTGGGCCGTGTTCGTGTGAACTCATGGGAAAATGCCGCCCCGGAAGAAAAAAGGAGCGCATTCTACGGGCAGAAAGCCCATAGGGGTAGAGGCAAGCACGATGGCCGCACAATCGCGGAGAAATGGGGTAATAAGCTGACTTTTAAGTCAATCTTCGTCGGCTTTGCTACCGCTGTTCAGCAGGCATGAAAAAGCCCGCCGAAGCGGGCTTTTTGTGAGGCGCTGTCGACCGATTCGATCAGTCGTCGCGGCCCATGATGCCGAACAGCTGCAGCAGGCTGACGAACAGGTTGTAGATCGACACGTACAGGCTGATGGTGGCCATGATGTAGTTGCGCTCGCCGCCATGGATGATGGCGCTGGTCTGGAACAGGATGCAGACCGACGAGAACAGTACGAAGCCAGCGCTGATCGCCAGTTGCAGGCCGCTGATCTGGAAGAAGAAGCTGGCCACCACGGCACCCAGCAGGACGAAGAAGCCGGCGGTGATGAAGCCGCTGAGGAAGCTCATGTCCTTGCGGGTGATCAGCACGTAGGCCGACAGGCCGCCGAACACCAGGGCGGTCATGGCGAAGGCCGAGCTGACCACTTCGGCGCCACCGGCCATGCCCAGGTAGCGGTTGAGGATCGGGCCGAGGATGAAGCCCATGAAGCCGGTGAGGGCGAAGGTGGACACCAGGCCCCAGGCCGAGTCACGCAGCTTGTTGGTGAGGAAGAACAGGCCGTAGAAGCCGATCAGCACCACGAAGATGTTCGGGTAGCCGACACGCATCTGCTGGGCGACGAGGGCCATGATGCCGCTGAAGGCGAGGGTAAGGGCCAGCAGGCTGTACGTGTTGCGCAGGACCTTGCTGACCTCCTGCTGCTCGACCTGCTGGCCGTGTTGGACGGCGTAATCCTGTTCGCGCATGGCGCACTCCTTTGGGGTGAAACCGCGGTCCGGGACCGGCGGTAGTGGAACGTATGAGGCAGAGCATATCAGAGCTGTCGCAGGGCGCGACACAGAGAGTTTGACAGCTTGTTACATTACGGTATGATTGCCGCCGCAAAACAAGCTGGAAGCGTGGCCGAGTGGTTTAAGGCAACGGTCTTGAAAACCGTCGATGGGCAACTATCCTAGAGTTCGAATCTCTACGCTTCCGCCATATTTGAAGCCCTGACATTGTCAGGGTTTTTTGCGTTTTTGGGGTCGGGAATTGTCCGGGAGGGCGTTCTTGGAGGGGCGGGCGAGGGGCTTTTGATGGCATGTGGGCAGGCAGGGGCATGGCGATAGCCTTGCAGCGTTCTCAAGATCGAGCACCGCCCGCGCGGCGCATCGCGGGACAAGCCTGCTCCCACATCCGTTTCAGGCCAATTATGCCTGTGCCGTCGCGGCTGCCCGCCTTGGCGCATGCCTCAAGTCAGGCGAGACGGCTGCAGCGACCACGCAAAAAACGCGTCGTGCAAACAGGGCGGACCAGGTAATGGTGCAGGAGTGATTGGCCCGAAACAGATGTAGCGGGCTTGTCCCGCGATGCGCCGCGCGGGCGGCGCTCGATCTTATAGGCGCTGCATCTCTCTCGGTGAACACCTCGAAGGCTAACTGCTGGCTTGGCTGAGTCGCCCTGGCAGTCGGATGTGAAGAAATGAATCCTCAAACAGGAGGATCGGCATGAGCAAGACAGCCAGGAACCCATTTACCTACGTAGACATCCCATTGCTATCCCCGGAGCTGTCCTGCGACTTAGTTGGTGTCAGGCGGCGGGCGTACGAAAAGTAGTGTCGTATACACCGCCGCCAGCAAGCCAGCGTAACCATCGCAGCGAAGCTTTCCGCTAGCTTGCAATAGCGTGTACCCAGGCGGCGGTGTTCCTTCAACCAACCAAATAGCCGTTCGATAGCGTTCCGCTGCCGATACTTGGGCTTGTCAAACAGGCGCCGTAAGCC
>NZ_JABWRI010000043.1:0-38201 GCF_014268865.1 Pseudomonas sp. BW16M2
TTTTGCCTACTTTTCCCTAGAGAAAAGTAGGTCGCCGTAAAGGCGAAAAGGTGACTAAATGTCGACATCACCTACGAGTGCGCATACAAAAACCAAAACAATCACCAAGGAACCAGAGCCAGAACCCGAACCCCTCAAACCCAAACCCGCGAACTAGCCACCCCCACCACCAACACCCCAATCAACAAATTAACCCCCACCAACCGCCGAATCCGCCCCAGCACCCCAGCCCCCGAAGCCCAATCCCCAGCCTCCACCGCCGTCCGCAGTTCAGGCAGCAACAAAGACTGAACCCGCATGAACAACGCAAACATGACAATCCCCCCGCCAATCATCACCTGCACGTAACGAGGCGCGGTCTCGAACCCGGCAAACCGCAGGTGAATCATCCCGACCCCGCTGACAGCCAACACCGCCACCGCCAGCCAGACCCATCTGAAGAACCGCTGGAAAACCTCCACCCACAACCGCAGCCGCGCAGGCCCCTCCAGCGCGGCAACCGTTGCCGGCCGCAGCACCAGCCAGGCGAAGAACATCCCCCCGACCCAGACAAGGGCGGCCAGGACATGCAAGGTGTAGGGCAGGGCAAAGGCGAGCATCCGGATCTCCATGCGGCACAAAGGGCAATAGCGGGGTATGATAGCCGGCCCATGCGAAACACTGAAAATATATCCAGCCCTCCGGGCGCCTGCAGACCATGATCAGCAACGAACTCAAAGCCACCATCCAGGGCGCCTACTCGCGTTTCCTCGAAGCCAAAAGCCTCAAGCCACGCTACGGTCAGCGCCTGATGATCGCCGAAGTGGCCAAGGTGCTCGGCGACATCGCCTGCGACGACGACGGCCGCCGTGCCGGCGAGCCCGCCGTGGTGGCCGTCGAGGCCGGCACCGGTACCGGCAAGACCGTCGCCTACAGCCTGGCCGCGATCCCCGCCGCCAAGGCCGCCGGCAAGCGCCTGGTAATCGCCACCGCGACCGTGGCCCTGCAGGAGCAGATCGTCTTCAAGGACTTGCCCGACCTGATGCGCAACAGCGGGCTGAACTTCAGCTTCGCCCTGGCCAAGGGCCGTGGCCGCTACCTGTGCCTGTCCAAGCTCGACGTCCTGCTGCAGGAAGGCCATGCCCAGTCGGCCACCGCCCAGCTGTTCGAGGAAGAAGGCTTTCGCATCGAGGTCGACGAGCGCAGCCAGAAGCTGTTCAACAGCATGATCGAGAAGCTCGCCGGCAATCGCTGGGACGGCGACCGCGACAGCTGGTCCGAAACCATCGAGGACCAGGACTGGGCTCGCCTGACCACCGACCATGGCCAGTGCACCGGCCGGCATTGCCCGAACTTCCAGCAGTGCGTGTTCTACAAGGCCCGTGAAGGCATGGGCAAGGTCGACGTGATCGTCACCAACCACGACATGGTCCTGGCCGACCTGGCCCTGGGCGGTGGCGCCGTGCTGCCCGATCCGCGCGACACCATGTACGTGTTCGACGAAGGTCACCACCTGCCCGACAAGGCCATCGGCCACTTCGCCCACTATTCGCGCCTGCGCTCCACCGCCGACTGGCTGGAGCAGACCGCCAAGAACCTGACCAAGCTGCTGGCCCAGCATCCGCTGCCGGGCGACCTTGGCAAATACATCGAGCAGGTCCCGGAGCTGGCGCGGGAAGTCCGCACCCAGCAGCAGTTCATGTTCACCCTCTGCGAGCAGGTGGCGGATTTCCGCGCCGGCGAGGACATGGAAGGCCGTGACCGCCCGCGCTACCGTTTCGAAGGCGGGGTGGTGCCTGAGCAGATCCGCGAAGTCGGCATCGAGCTCAAGAAAGGCTTCGCCCGCCTCAACGACCTGTTTACCCGCCTGGCCGACCTGCTCAAGGAAGGCATGGACGGCGAGAACAACATCGGTATCGCCAGCCACCAGGCCGAGGAGTGGTACCCGCTGTTCGGCAGCCTGGTGACCCGCGCCCAGGGCAACTGGGAGCTGTGGACCGCGTTCACCGCCGAAGACCCGGAAGACAATCCGCCCATGGCCCGCTGGCTGACCCTGGCCGAAAGCGGCGCGCTGTTCGACATCGAGGTCAACGCCAGCCCCATCCTGGCCGCCGAGATGCTGCGCAAGAGCCTGTGGAACGTCGCTTATGGCGCCCTGGTGACCTCGGCGACGCTCACTGCCCTGGGCAAGTTCGACCGCTTCCGCATGCGTTCGGGCCTGCCCCGCGACGCAGTGCAGTGCGTGGTGCCCAGTCCGTTCGTGCATGGCGACGCCGGCCTGCTGCGGGTGCCCGACCTCGGCGCCGACCCGCGGGACGCCACGGCGCACACCGCGGCGATCATCCGCGAGCTGCCGGGCATCGTCGAGGACGCGCGTGGCGCGCTGGTGCTGTTCTCCTCGCGCAAGCAGATGCAGGACGTGTTCGACGGCCTGGACCGGGACTGGCGCAAACTGGTGCTGATCCAGGGCAACCTGTCCAAGCAGGAGACCCTGAACAAGCACAAGGCGCGGGTCGACGACGGTCAGCACAGCGTGCTGTTCGGCCTGGCCAGTTTCGCCGAGGGTGTCGACCTGCCGGGCGCCTACTGCGAGCACGTGGTGATCGCCAAGATTCCTTTCGCCGTGCCGGACGATCCGGTCGAGGCCGCGTTGGCTGAATGGATCGAGGCCCGTGGCGGCAACCCGTTCATGGAAATCGCCGTGCCCGATGCCTCGCTGCGCCTGATCCAGGCCTGCGGCCGGCTGCTGCGCACCGAGCAGGACCGAGGCGTCATCACCTTGCTTGACCGCCGCCTGGTCACGCAGCGCTACGGCAAGGCTATCCTCAATGCGCTGCCACCTTTCCGACGGGAAACCGGCTGAGCGCCGGAGCAAGACGCACAACCCGTTGTCCATTACTCGATTGCGAGCCCATGACGGGCTCCGAAGGAGAGTCACCGCCCTATGATCCGCCGCACCCTGCCTGTCGTGTTCTCCCTGTTGTGCAGTGCGCCCTTGCTGGCCGGGCAACAGACGTTGTTCAGCTTCGTGCGCCCGGCCTCGGTGGTGAATGTTGTCACCCAGGACGCCAGCCTGCCGCAGTACAACGCGGAACAGACAGCCGAAGGCGAAGTGTTGCGGCGGGTGGTGTTCAACCCGGTGGCGCAGCCGACCCTGCGCCTCGCGCCGCAAGGCGGAGCCTGGGACTGGAGCGCCGGCCAGGCACTGACCCTGCGCCTGCAGAGCGGGATGGACTGGGCGCTGACCGTCGATGTGGCGGTGCAAAGCAGCGACGGGCGCACCCTCACCAGCCGCATCGACCTGCCGGCCGGGCCCGCGCAGACCGTGATGATTCCGCTCAAGGCCAGTTCACCGCTGAGCCAGGGCATGCGCGCCGGGCCACCGATGCCCTGGACCTTCGAGGGGCAACGCCTGCTGCTCACCAGCAGCGAAGGCGCGGTGGACCTGGCGCAGGTCACTTCGATCAGCCTGAGCATTCCCGGCCCCAAGGTGGCCCAGAGCCTGTTGATCGAGAAAGTCGGCCTGCAGGATGACGACCAGGCGTTCAAGGCCGCCTACAGCGAGTTGATCGATGCCTATGGGCAGTCGACTCGGGGCCGCTGGCCGGAGAAGATCGTCGGCGATGAGCAGCTCAAGGCCGCCGACAACCGCGAACAGGCACAGCTCAAGGCCTGGCTGGCCGAGCGCGAAAAACTCAAGCTGGACACCTATGGCGGCCTGCTCGCGGGGCCGGCTTTCGAAGCCAAGGGCTTCTTCCGCACCGAGAAGCGCGACGGGCGCTGGTACCTGGTGACGCCGGAGGGGCATCCGTTCTACTCGCTCGGCGTCAATGCCGTTGCCGCCGATGGCGGGCGCACCTATGTCGCCGGCCGCGAAGGCATGTTCAAGGGCTTGCCGGGCGAGGGCGAAGCCATGAACGCTTTCTACGGCGAGGGCAATAACGACGACGGTAATGCCTCGTCCCAGGGCCGGGGCTTCAAGCAAGGGCGCTGGTTCGATTTCTATGCGGCCAACCTGCAGCGCACCTACGGCAAGCCTTGCCCACAGGATGGCACGGCCTGCCCGGCGCCGGCCCTGGATGCCCAGCGTTGGCAGGCCCACACCCTGGACCGCCTGCAGGCCTGGGGCTTCAACACCCTCGGCAACTGGAGCGACCCGGCCCTCGGGCAGGCCAGGCGCCTGCCGTACACCTTGCCACTGTCGATCGTCGGTGACTACGCCAGCATCAGCACCGGCATGGACTGGTGGGGCCGCATGCCTGACCCGTTCGACCCGCGTTTTGCCATGGCCACCGAACGTGCCGTGGCCATCGCCGCCCGGGATCACCGTGACGACCCCTGGCTGATCGGTTATTTCGCCGACAACGAACTGGCCTGGGCCGCCCCCGGCGACGATCCCAAGGCACGCTACGGCCTGGCCTACGGCACCTTGCGCCTGACCACCGATGTGCCGGCCAAGCGCGCGTTCCTCAAGCAACTGCGCGACAAGTACCGCAACCAGCAAGGCTTGTCCAAGGCCTGGGGGATCGAGCTGACCGCCTGGGAGCTGATGGAAGACCCAGGCTTCGAGGCGCCCTTGCCCAACCCGGAACACCCGGAAATCGAGCGTGACTACCAGTATTTCCAGCAGGTGTTCGCCGAAACCTATTTCAAGACCATTTCCGATGCCCTGAAATGGCATGCGCCCAACCATCTGCTGCTGGGCGGACGCTATGCGGTCAGCACGCCCGAGGCGGTGCAGGCCTGCGCCAGGTTCTGCGATGTGCTGAGCTTCAACTTCTATACCTTGAAGCCTGAAGACGGCTACGACTTCGCTCGGTTGGCCGAGCTGGACAAGCCGGTGCTGGTCTCGGAGTTCCAGTTCGGTTCACGCGACCGTGGTCCGTTCTGGCCAGGCCCGCTGGAAGTGGCCCGCGAGGAAGATCGCGGGCCGGCCTATGCCAACTTCCTAAAGGCCGCCATGGCCCAGCCGATGATCGTTGGCGCGCACTGGTTCCAATACCTCGACCAGCCGGCCAGCGGCAGGCTGCTGGACGGCGAGAACGGCCACCTGGGCCTGGTGGCCATCACCGACGTGAGCTACCCGGGCTTCGTCGAGGCGGTGCGCCGGAGCAACCTGCAGAGCCTCACGCAGCTACGCACCGAACTGGACAAGCCCGCCCCCAAAAAATGAGTGCTGTCCCTGGCAGCGCTTTCGTGGGAGCGGGCTTGCCCCGCGATAGCGTCAGACCAGGGAATATAGGCACGCCTCCGACAACCACCCAGCCATATCCAGTTTGCAAATCGCCCAACTACTGAAACAATGCACCCCTTTGCAAGCCAGGCCGTACAGAGAGGTAGTCGGGTGCAGATCCAGGGTCACTATGAGCTGAAGTTCGAGGCGGTGCGCGATGCCTTCGCCGCGTTGTTCGAGGATCCCCAGGAGCGTGGTGCCGCATTGTGCATCCAGGTCGGCGGCGAGACCGTGGTCGACCTGTGGGCTGGCAGCGCCGACAAGGACGGCCGCGAGGCCTGGCACAGCGACACCATCGCCAACCTGTTCTCCTGCACCAAGACCTTCACCGCCGTGACCGCCCTGCAACTGGTGGGCGAGGGCAAGCTGGCCCTCGATGCGCCGGTGGCACGCTACTGGCCGGAATTCGCCCAGGCCGGCAAGGAGCAGGTCACCCTGCGCCAGCTGCTCAGCCATCGCGCCGGCCTGCCGGCCATCCGTGAGTTGCTGCCGGCCGAGGCACTGTACGACTGGCAGGCCATGGTCGATGCCCTGGCCGCCGAGGCGCCCTGGTGGACGCCCGGCAGCGAACACGGTTATGCGGCGATCACCTATGGCTGGCTGATCGGCGAGCTGATCCGTCGCGCCGACGGTCGTGGCCCGGGCGATTCGATCGTGGCCCGCACCGCCCGGCCATTGGGGCTGGACTTCCATGTCGGCCTGGCGGACGACGAATTCCACCGTGTGGCGCATATCGCCCGCGGCAAGGGCAACCCCGGCGATGCCGCGGCCCAGCGCCTGCTGCAGGTCACGATGCGCGAGCCCGAGGCCCTGTCGACCCGGGCTTTCACCAACCCACCGGCAATCCTCACCAGCACCAACAAGCCCGAATGGCGGCGCATGCAGCAGCCGGCAGCCAATGGCCACGGCAACGCCCGCAGCCTGGCGGGCTTCTATGCCGGCCTGCTCGACGGCAGCCTGCTGGAGTCCGAGCTGCTCGACGAACTGACCCGCGAGCACAGCCTCGGCCAGGACCGCACCCTGTTGACCCAGACCCGCTTCGGCCTGGGCTGCATGCTCGACCAGCCAGAGGTGGCCAATGCCACCTTCGGTCTTGGCGCACGGGCGTTCGGCCACCCCGGCGCGGGCGGCTCGGTCGGCTTCGCCGACCCCGAACACGACGTGGCCTTTGGCTTCGTCACCAATACCCTGGGCCCCTACGTGCTGATGGACCCGCGTGCCCAACGTCTGGTGCGGGTCCTTGGCAGCTGCCTTTGATCGGGTAACGCGGGTATTGCCCGGACCCTTTGACTATCCTCAATGCCAACGCCTGACGCGTATGGGCAAAATTTCTTTCTATTTCATGGTGTATCGCTGATGTCTTCACATAAAACCTTAGCACTCGCCCTGTGCCTGGCCATGACCGGCTGCGCCAGCCATTCCCAGGACGCTTCCAAGGACAGTGGCCTGAACTGGTGGCCCTTTGGCTCGGACAAGGTCGCCGACAAGGAAGTGAAGGAGGCCGTCGTCGAAAACGTCGCCAAGGCCGATGCCAAGTCCGAAAGCGCCAGCCGCTGGTGGTGGCCGTTCGGTAGCGACGAGAAAAAGGACAAGGTCGCGGCGGTGCCGAAGATCGACCAGAAGGCCACCCAGGCCTGGCTCGACCAGTACGAGCCGAAGGTCCGCGAAGCGATCAAGGGCAGCAAGTTCGAACTCGAACGCCGTGAAGATGTGCTGGCGGTGACCATTCCAGTGGACAGTTCCTACAACCCGGACCGTCCGAATATGCTACTGCCGGTCACTCTTGGCCCGATCACCCAGGTGGCCAAGGCCATCGAGACCGACACCAAGACCGCCGTGCTGGTCCTCGGCCACGCCGACAGCAGCGGTGCTACCGCCGCCAACCAGAAGCTCAGCCTCGAGCGTGCTGCTTCGGTGTCGGCGATCTTCCGTCTCAGCGGCCTGCAGCGTGACCGCCTGATGCTCAAGGGCATGGGCTCGGTGATGCCGCGCGCCGCTAACGACAGCGCCGAGGGCCGCGCCCTGAACCGCCGCGTCGAGCTGCTGCTGACCCCGCAGAACACCATGGTCGCGTTGCTGGCCAAGTACCAGCAGGCCGCCCCGGCACCGGCTCCGGCGGCGATGGTCGCCACCCAGGACGCCAAGGCCCCGGCCGCCAAGCCAGCCGCCAAGGCCGCTGCCAAGCCGGCTGCGAAAAAACCGGCCGCCAAGGCCAAGGCACCGGCCAAGGCCAGCACCGCCGCGAAGAAGAAAGCCGCCCCGGCCAAACCTGCCGCGAAGAAGGCCGCCACCGACAAGAAAGTCGCCGCCAACAGCCCTGCGAAGACCAACTGATCGTCAAGGAAACGCAGTCATGACCCAATCCCTGGCCGATATGCGCCGCGACTACACCCGTGATGGCCTGGCCGAAGCCCAGGCCCCGGGGGAGCCGTTCGCGCTGTTCCACCACTGGTTCGCCGATGCGGTGAAGACCGAGCAGCTACCGGTGGAAGCCAACGCCATGACCCTGGCGACCGTCGACGCCGACGGCCGCCCGCATTGCCGGGTGCTGTTGCTCAAGGCCCTCGATGCCCGAGGGTTCACGTTCTTCACCAACTATGAAAGCGCCAAGGGCCAGCACATCGCGGCGAATCCGTTCGCGGCGATGACTTTTTTCTGGCCGGCGCTGGAGCGTCAGGTGCGAATCGAAGGGCGGGTGGAAAAGGTCACGGCCAAGGAGTCGGACGATTACTACCAGGTGCGTCCTTTAGGCAGCCGCCTGGGCGCCTGGGCGTCGCCGCAGAGTCGGGTAATTGCCGACCGCGAGGAACTGGAAGGGATGGTCAAGGCCACCGAGGCGCGCTTTTCCGACACGCAACCGCATTGCCCGGAACACTGGGGCGGCTATCGCCTGGTGCCGGAGCGTGTCGAGTTCTGGCAGGGGCGGGCCAGTCGCTTGCATGACCGGCTGAACTACCGGCTGGTCGATGGCCATTGGCTGCGCGAGCGCCTGGCACCCTGATATCCGGGGCCGTTTGGGGCTAGCTGATCAAGCTAGGACTCTGTGGGAGCGGGCTTGTCCCGCGATGGCGATGGCCTAGGCTGACGTCATCGCGGGGCAAGTCCGCTCCCACGCATGATTCGGCATTACCGATACCCCGCCGCCTCCCGCTCCAGCCACGCCGCCAACTCCTTGCGCCGCACCTTCTCGACCCGCGCCCGCTCCAGCAACTCGAGCATGAAATCCCGCTTCGCCGGATCCTCCCCGGCCAGCGACAGCGCCAGGTCCCGGTCCATCCAGCGCCGCATGCGCACATACAGCCACCCGTGAAAATACAGGCCGGCGATAGTCACCACGACGACGATGAAGTAATCCATGGCTATCCTTGGTCTCACGTAAAAGGTCCGCCACACAGCCGGCATAGGCTGTACCTGGGCTGAATGAAAACAATTTTATAACGTTTGCGCCGTGACACTTGTCAAGGCCCGGAGTCTAATGGACACCTGTCTTATGGAGATTGACCCCATGCGTAAATCCGCTTTGCTGCTGGCCAGCTTCACCACCGTGTCGCTGCTGCTGGGCGGCTGCCAGTCGTCGCTGACCGGCGACAGCTACTCCCGTGATGAGGCTCGCCGCGTGCAGACCGTGCGCATGGGCACCATCGAATCCCTGCGTCCGGTGAAGATCGAGGGTACCAAGACCCCGATCGGTGGTGGTGCTGGCGCCATTGTCGGTGGTGTCGCCGGTAGCGCCATCGGTGGCGGCCGTGGCAGCGTCGTGGCTGCGGTGATCGGTGCCGTGGCCGGTGGCCTGGCCGGTTCCGCCGCCGAGGAAGGCCTGACCCGCACCCAGGGTGTCGAGATCACCGTGCGTGAAGACGACGGCAGCATGCGCGCCTACGTGCAGCAAGTGCAGCAGAACGAGGTTTTCCGTGTGGGCGAGCGTGTGCGCATCATGACCGTCGATGGCACCAGCCGCGTCACTCACTGATCACCGCATAAAAGAAACCCCGAACGGGCCTGGCCTGTTCGGGGTTTTCTTTTGCCTGTACCTGCGCTATCGCGGGGCAAGCCCGCTCCCACGATTGTGGGAGCGGCGGTGCGCCGATGCGACTTGCCCCGCGAAAAGACTTACAGGCCGAGCATGTCCTTCGCCACCGCTTCGGCGATACGGATGCCATCCACGCCGGCCGAGAGAATGCCGCCAGCGTAGCCCGCGCCTTCGCCCGCCGGGAACAGGCCCTTGAGGTTGAGGCTCTGCAAGCTGGCGTCCCGGGTGATGCGCAGCGGCGACGAGGTGCGGGTCTCGATGCCGGTCAGCACCGCGTCGTGCAGGTTGTAGCCCTTGATCTGGCGGTCGAAGGCCGGCAGCGCTTCACGGATCGCCTCGATGGCGAAGTCCGGCAGGCTCGGGGCCAGGTCGCCCAGGGTCACGCCAGGCTTGTAGGACGGCTCGACGCTGCCCAGCGCGGTGGACGGGCGGCCGGCGACGAAGTCGCCCACTAACTGCGCCGGTGCCTGGTAGTTGCTGCCGCCCATCACGTAGGCATGGGCCTCCAGGCGTTCCTGCAGCTCGATGCCGGCCAGCGGGCCGCCCGGGTAGTCGCGCTCGGGGTCGATACCGACGACGATACCGGAGTTGGCGTTGCGCTCATTACGCGAGTATTGGCTCATGCCGTTGGTGACCACGCGGCCCGGTTCGCTGGTGGCGGCGACCACGGTGCCGCCCGGGCACATGCAGAAGCTGTAGACCGAGCGACCGTTCTTGGCGTGGTGCACCAGCTTGTAGTCGGCGGCGCCGAGTTTCGGGTGGCCGGCGTACTTGCCCAGGCGCGCCTTGTCGATCAGCGACTGCGGGTGCTCGATACGGAAACCGACCGAGAACGGCTTGGCTTCCATGAACACGCCCTTGGCGTGGAGCATGCGGAAGGTGTCGCGGGCGCTGTGCCCCAAGGCCAGCACCACATGCCGCGAGTGCAGCTGTTCACCGCTCTGCAGTACCACGCCGGTGAGCTGTTCGCCGTCGATCAGCAGGTCGGTAACCTTCTGCTCGAAGCGTACTTCACCGCCCAGGGTGATGATTTCCTCGCGCATCTTCTCGACCATGCTGGTCAGACGGAAGGTGCCGATGTGCGGCTTGTTGATGTAAAGGATCTCGTCCGGTGCGCCGGCCTTGACGAACTCTTCCAGTACCTTGCGGCCGTGGTGGTTGGGGTCCTTGATCTGGCTGTACAGCTTGCCGTCGGAGAAGGTACCGGCGCCGCCTTCGCCGAACTGCACGTTGGACTCGGGGTTGAGCACGCTCTTGCGCCACAGGCCCCAGGTGTCCTTGGTGCGCTGACGCACTTCCTTGCCGCGCTCGAGCACGATCGGCTTGAAGCCCATCTGCGCCAGTAGCAGCCCGGCGAAGATGCCGCAGGGGCCGAAGCCGACCACAATCGGCCGCTGCGTCAGGTCGGCCGGGGCTTGGCCGACGAACTTGTAGCTGACGTCCGGGGCCACGCCGATCTTGGCGTCGCCTTCGAAGCGGCGCAGCAGCTCGGCTTCGTTGCTGGTTTCAAGGTCGATGGTGTAGATGAACAGCAGTTCGCTGTTCTTCTTGCGCGCATCGTAGCTGCGCTTGAACAGGGTGAAGCCGAGCAGTTGCTCATCGCTGATGCCCAGGCGCTGGACGATGGCGGCGCGCAATTCGTCGTCGGAGTGGTCCAGGGGCAGCTTCAGTTCGGTGATTCGTAGCATGGCAGGGTCCAGTATCCCGGCCATGGGCGGCCGGCGGCTTTACACAAACCGCCAAGTATAAGCTGTTAGCCGCCCCGACTGGCAGGATAAAAGTGCCTGGCGATCAGAGGTCGCGGGCGCCGCCGTAGTAGGCGCAGCCCTGCAGGGTCTTGCCGTCGATGCGCAGCTCGGCCTTGAGGTGGCGGATGGCACCGGTGGCGCCGTCGACGCAGCGCTGCGGCGCGACCCACAGCTCGACGCGCTGGCCGTTGGCCTCGCTGGACAGACTCAGGCCACCGCCGGGCATTGCCTCTTCCAGGTAGGGCAGCGCCAGCGGATCCTGGCCGATGCGGTTGAGCACCATGCCCTTGCCGCTGGCCTTGATGTCCCAGTCCGGCTCGTGGCCGCCGGCACGCAGGGTCAGCTGCTTGAAGTTCGGATCTTCGCAGCCGGAATACTCGGAGGTTTCGAGGCGGTACAGGCGGGTCACGTCGAGCTGGCCGTCGCTGCCGGCCTGCTTGCTGCCGGTCATGCGCGCGCGGACGTCGGCGAACAGCTTGTCACCGGCGTCGTCGGCCAGGTTGGCGGCTTCCTGCAGGATGCCGGTGGCGGCAACGTCGTTGACGATGAAGCGACGGCTTTCGCTGCAGGGCTTGAACAGCAGATGGCCGCCGGCTGCGCTCAGTTCGCCTTGCATGCGGGTGGTGCCCAGGTTCGGGTCGACCGGTTTTTCGGCCAGCATCTGGCAGCCGGCGAACAGCGGTAGCAGGGCGGTAAGCAGCAGGGAAGGGGTGAGGCGCATGGGGCGGGCTCCGGGAGACGTTGCAAAAGAGCTGGCCACGTTACGCAGGGTGCGCATGGATCACAAGGGCCTCATCGCGGGGCAAGTCGCATCGGCGCTCCGCGATGAGGCCCGCGCAGGCGCAAGAAAAAAGGGCCCGAAGGCCCTTTGATCATTCAACCCCCCAGATACGCGTCGCGCACCTTCGGGTCGGTCAGCAACGCTTCACCGGTGCCCTGCATCACCACCTTGCCGTTCTCCAGCACATACGCCCGGTCGGCGATCTTCAGCGCCTGGTTGGCGTTCTGCTCCACCAGGAACACCGTCACGCCATCGCGGCGCAGCTGTTCGATGATGTCGAAGATCTGCTGAATGATGATCGGCGCCAGGCCCAGCGACGGTTCGTCGAGCAGCAGCAACTTGGGCTTGCTCATCAGCGCCCGGCCGATGGCCAGCATCTGCTGCTCGCCGCCGGACATGGTGCCGCCGCGCTGGATGTAGCGTTCCTTCAGGCGCGGGAACAGCTGCAGGACCTTGTCCAGCTGCTCCTGGTAGTCGCCCTTGTCGGTGAAGAAACCGCCCATGGCCAGGTTTTCCTCGACGGTCAGGCGCGAGAACACGCGGCGGCCTTCAGGCACCACCGCGATGCTCTTGCGCATGATGTGCGAGGACGGCTGGCCGACAAGCTCCTCGCCCAGGTACTTGATGCTGCCGCTGCTCGCCTGGGGCGAACCGCAGAGGGTCATCAGCAAGGTCGACTTGCCGGCGCCGTTGGCACCGATCAGAGTGACGATCTCGCCCTGGTTGATCTCCACGTTGACGCTGTGCAGCGCCTGGATCTTGCCGTAGAAGGTGGAAACGTTCTCGAACTTCAGCATTTACGCCTCCCCCAGGTAGGCCTTGATCACATCAGGGTTGCCGCGAATCTCTTCCGGCGTGCCATCGGCCAGGGGCGTGCCCTGGTTGATCACCACGATGTGGTCGGAAATGCTCATCACCAGTTTCATGTCGTGCTCGATCAGCAGCACGGTCACGTTGTGGGATTCGCGCAGGTAGGCGATGAGGGCCTTGAGGTCCTCGGTCTCCTTGGGGTTGAGGCCCGCGGCCGGTTCGTCGAGCATGATGATCCGTGGTTGGGTCATCATGCAGCGGGCGATTTCCAGGCGCCGTTGCTGGCCGTAGGCGAGGGTGCCGGCGGTACGGTTGGCGAACTCGGTCAGGTTGACCTTCTCCAGCCAGTACTGCGCGCGCTCCATGGCCTCCTTCTCGCTGCGGCGGAAGCTCGGAGTCTTGAACAGGCCGGCGAAGAAGTTGGTGTTCAGGTGACGGTGCTGGGCGATCAGCAGGTTTTCCAGCGCGGTCATTTCCTTGAACAGGCGCACGTTCTGGAAGGTCCGCACCACGCCCTTGCGGGCGATCTGATGGCCGGCCAGGCCCTGGATCGGCTGGCCGTCGAGCAGGATGGTGCCGCCGCTGGGCTTGTAGAAGCCGGTGAGGCAGTTGAACACGGTGGTCTTGCCGGCGCCGTTCGGGCCGATCAATGCCACTACCTGTTTTTCCTTGACGGTCAGGCCCACGCCGTTGACCGCCAACAAGCCGCCGAAGCGCATGCTCAGGCCGCTGACTTGCAGAATTTCGCGGCTCATCGAGGCAGCTCCATGTGCGGACGTTGCATGGGCAGCAGGCCCTGCGGACGCCAGATCATCATCAACACCATCAGCGCACCGAACATCAGCATCCGGTATTCGCTGAACTCACGCATCATCTCCGGCAGCAGGATCATCACGATGGCCGCGAGAATCACGCCCAGCTGCGAACCCATGCCACCCAGCACGACGATGGCGAGGATGATCGCCGACTCGATAAAGGTGAACGACTCCGGTGTCACCAGCCCCTGGCGGGCGGCGAAGAAGCTGCCGGCGAAACCGGCGAAGCAGGCACCCAGGGTGAACGCCGAGAGCTTGATCACGGTGGGGTTCAGGCCCAGCGCGCGGCAAGCGATCTCGTCTTCACGCAGCGCTTCCCAGGCCCGGCCGATCGGCATGCGCAGCAGGCGGTTGATGACGAACAGCGCCAGCAACGCCAGCAGCAGGGCCACCAGGTAGAGGAAGATCACCTTGTTGATCGAGTTGTATTCCAGCCCGAAGAACTCGTGGAAGGTCTGCATGCCCTCGGCGGCGCGGCGTTCGAAGGTCAGGCCGAAGAACTCCGGCTTGGGGATGTTGCTGATGCCGTTGGGGCCGCCGGTCCAGTCGGTGAGGTTGCGCAGGAACAGGCGGATGATCTCGCCGAAGCCCAGGGTCACGATCGCCAGGTAGTCGCCGCGCAGGCGCAGCACCGGGAAGCCGAGCAGGAAGCCGAAGGTGGCGGCCATCAGGCCGGCGATCGGCAGGCACACCCAGAAGCTCCAGCCCAGGTAGTGCGAGAGCATCGCGTAGCTGTAGGCGCCGACGGCGTAGAAGCCGACGTAACCCAGGTCGAGCAGGCCCGCAAGCCCCACCACGATGTTCAGGCCCAGGCCCAGCAACACGTAGATCAGGATCAGCGTGGCGATGTCGACCGCGCCGCGCGAGCCGAAGAACGGCCAGATCAGCGCCGCCACGATCAGCCCCATGATGACCCAGCGCTGGGTCTTCGGCAGGGTGAGGAAGTTGGTCACCGAAGGCGGTACCAGCTTGCGCTCCGAGCGGCGGCCCATCACCGCGCTCCACTGCTTGTCGAACAGTACGCGCAGGAACATCAGCACCGAGCACGCGGCGATGATGCTGATGGTGAACGAGCCCTGGCTGTGCACGATCAGGCTGATGCCATCGATGCTGAGTTTCAGGCCCAGCACCGGGAAGGCCACGGCCCAGACCAGCAAGACGCTGAAGAACGCCTGTTTGAGATTTCTGTTCATACTTTTTCAACCTCCGGGCGGCCCAGGATGCCGGTCGGCCGGAACAGCAGGACAAGAACCAAAAGACCGAATGCCACCACGTCCTTGTACTGGTCGCCGAAGATGTCGGCGCCGAACGCTTCGGCCACGCCCAGCACCAGCCCGCCGAGCATGGCGCCCGGGATGCTGCCGATGCCGCCCAGTACCGCCGCGGTGAAGGCCTTCAGGCCCACCAGGAAACCGGCGTTGGGGTTGATCACCCCGTACTGCATGCTCAGCAGCACGGCCGCCACCGCCGCCAGCGCGGCGCCGATGACGAAGGTCAGGGCGATGATGTTGTTGGTGTTGATGCCCAGCAGGTTGGCCATCTTGATGTCCTCGGCGCAGGCGCGGCAGGCGCGACCCAGGCGGGAACGGGAGATGAACAGGGTCAGGCAGGTCATGGCGACGAGGGTCACCACGAACACCAGGATCTGCATGTACGAGACCAGCACTTCCTCCGCGCCCCCCGGGCCGAACGAGAAGCTGCCGGGGATCAGGTTGGGGATGGACTTGTCCTTGGAGTCCTGCGACAGCAGGACGGTGTTCTGCAGGAAGATCGACATGCCGATGGCGGAGATCAGCGGGATCAGCCGGTTGCTGTTGCGCAGCGGCCGGTAGGCGACCCGTTCGATGCTGTAGCCGTAGGCACTGGTGACGAAGATCGTGGCGACGAAGGCCACGGTCATCAGGATCGGCAACGAGTGGATGCCCATCATGGCCAGCCCGGCAAGGGCGATGAAGGCCACGTAGGAACCGATCATGTACACCTCGCCGTGGGCGAAGTTGATCATGCCGATGATGCCGTACACCATCGTGTAACCGATGGCGATCAGCGCGTAGGTACTGCCGATGGTCAATCCGTTAACCAGTTGTTGTAGGAAATGGTAGATCTCAGGCATTACAGCGCTCCTAAAAACCTGATTTGCATTTCTCTGGCGGGGGATGACCCCGGCCCATGTTCTCGTGGTCTTCGCCACGTGATCTTGTGCGGGCACAACCAGGAAACCGCGGGTGACGGTTTTAAGATTTTCAGGTGAACCGGCTCCCGGATCACGGGAATCAGGTCCATAGAACCTCGTAAAACAAAGCCCACTGCTCGCACAGTGGGCTTCTCGGTCAGCTATTAGTCACGCAGTTACTGAGGGGAGACTTCGGTCTTCGGCTTGCCGAAGTGCCATTCGTAGACCACGAACTTGAAGTCCTTCAGGTCGCCTTTCGCGTCGTAGGACAGGTCGCCGGTCGGGGTCTTGAAGGTGCCGGCGTGGATGGCTTGTGCCACCTTGTCGGCGTCTTCGGACTTGGCGGCCTTGATGCCTTCGGCGATCAGCTGGACAGCCGAGTAGGCCGGGAACACGAACGGACCGCTCGGGTCCTTGCCGTCGGCCTTGATGGCGTCGACGATGGCCTTGTTCGCAGGGTCGGCGTCGAACGACTTCGGCAGGGTGACCAGCAGGCCTTCGGAGGCGCCCTGGGCGATCTGCGAGATGGAGTCGTTACCCACGCCTTCCGGGCCCATGAACTTGGCTTTCAGGCCCTTCTCTTGCGCCTGGCGCAGGATCAGGCCCAGCTCCGGGTGGTAGCCGCCGTAGTAGACGAAGTCAACGTTGTTCTGCTTGAGCTTCTGGATGATCGAGGAGAAGTCCTTGTCACCGGCGTTCAGGCCTTCGAAGACGGCAACCTTGGTGCCTTTGCCTTCCAGGGTGGTCTTGACCGCAGTGGCGATGCCTTCACCGTACTGCTGCTTGTCGTGCAGGACCGCAACGACTTTCGGCTTGACGTGGTCGGCGATGTAGTTGCCGGCGGCCGGGCCCTGGGCGCTGTCCAGGCCGATGGTGCGGAAGACCATCTTGTAGCCACGCGCGGTGATGTCCGGGGAGGTGGCGGCAGGGGTGATCATGATCACGCCTTCGTCCTCGTAGATGTCGGACGCAGGCTGGGTGGAGCTGGAGCACAGGTGGCCGATCACGAACTTGACGCCGTCGTTGACCACTTTGTTGGCGACTGCCACGGCCTGTTTAGGGTCGCACGCGTCGTCGTATTCCTTGGCTTCGAGCATCTTGCCATCGACGCCGCCCTTGGCGTTGATGTCCTTGATGGCCTGTTTGGCGCCGACGAACTGCATGTCGCCGTACTGGGTCACCGGCCCGGTCTTGGGACCGGCGATGCCGATCTTGATGGTGTCGGCGGCAAACGAATGGCTGGCGACTCCGGCCAGAACCATTGCGGCAAACAGCTTGGAAATCTTGATCATAGTGCTCCACTCATTCTGTTGTAATTCTTATAGTCCTGAGGCCAGGGCTACAGACCGGGCGGGATTTCGGCCTGGCTACGCCATGCCGTAAGCCCACCTTCCCCCGGAACATGTCCCGGAACTGTACCGGTACAGTGTAGAGCGCTGTCCGAGCGCTTGAAAAGCGGGCGAAAAGCGTCTGTTTCGAGGGGTGTCGCCTGGTCGACATAAAGATACAGAAAAGCGCCATCACTTTGCCTGTATCTGCGACCCGCCCCCACAAGTTCGGGCCTGATCGACCAAATTACGTATTTGAAACCAGGTTTTTCTGCAAAAATGCCGGCCTTTTTGTTGGACGATCTTTGCGCAGGTAAACCCATGACTGATCAAGTAAGCACCCTCTATGCCAAATTGCTCGGCGAGACTGCCGTCATCGAGTGGAAAGCCCTGGAGCGTTTCTGGGCCAAGGGTGACCTGATTTGGGTCGACCCCAGCCTCGACCTGATCACCGTTGCCGAGGCGATGGCCGAGAATCGCAGCGAGATCTTCGCCAAGTGGCGTAGTGATGGCACTGTCGGGCCGGTTTCCGCCGAGCAGGCGCTCGACCTGCAAACCCGCGATCCAGAGATCTGGGCGGTGGTGGTTTCGCCGTTCATCGTGATCCAGGCGAAGAAAGCGGAATAAGCACGCGTTTTTTTAGTGCGCAAAAATGCGCAAGCGCCCCGCTCTGGTGCGCGTTGACGCTCACGTAAGGTAGAAGTTAGTAACAGTGGCGGGGTGATTTGGCGGGGCGGTAACAGTTTACGGAATGCGTAATACGCCGCCGAAATGATCGCGGGGCAAGCCCGCTCCCACGAGGAGTCTTGGTGGGAGCGGGCTTGCCCCGCGATTGTTTTCAGTAATCCACGCGCCCGGTATGGCTGTTCAGCGAAATCACCCGGGTCTTGCCGATGCGGTGGCGGAAGATCTCGCGCAGGTACTTCACCGCCTTCTTCACGCACTCGCGCGACAGGCGGATATCGTTGATCGACACGAACCGGCTCTTGTCGTTGATCAGCTCGCGGTACTTCTTCTCGTACATCGGCTTGATCGCGTACCAGTTGGTGTCGAGGATCTTCGCCGGGTTCTCGAACTCGTTGAGCAGGTCGTCGATGCTGTCTTCGTCGAAATGCTCGCTGGTGATGAACTCCAGGATCGCGTTGTCCATGGTGTCGTCGAAGCGATACGGGTTGCGCGCGAAGCAACGCTTGATGAACGCCACGATCAGGGTCAGGAAGTCGTCCGACAGGCACGGGCTCTTGGCGATCAGGGTGGTCAGCGACAGGTTGGCCGAGGCGCCGATCACCAGCGCGTAGCGCTTGAGCGTGGTGTTGGGGAACAGACTGTTGAGGTGGGTCTTGAGCCGGTTCAGGTCCATGTACGACAGCTTGTAGTCCTTGGGCAAGGATACGATCGACACCACCGACGAGCAGTTCTTGAAGAAGTGCAGGTCGTGCAAGGCCGCGGCGTCGTAGCCCGAGGCCTGGTACTGCTCCAGCGCGGCGCGGTAGCGGCGCGACTCGATCGGCAGCAGGCTGATGCCCTCGATGGCCTGGGTCTGCTTGTTGAAGTGCGGCAGGTCGATGGAGCGGAAGAACAGGTCGTCGATGTCCAGACGCGGCTGCTCGCGCTCGAACACCTTGAACTTGTCCGACCCCGCCGGCGGCACTTCCGGCACCACCGATTCGGCGTAGGCGATGGCCACGGGGCCGGCCAGGCTCATGAACAGGTCGTTGGCGTCCAGGCGGATGGTCTCGCCGATGTCGATGCCGGCGCGACGGAAGTAGTTCTGGTCGTAGTCGGTGGTCACCGCCTGGGCGGTGAGGATGTTGAAGATCTGCTGGGAGATGTACTGGTTGGCGTGCTTCTCCATGGCGTTGACGTCGATGTTCTGGATCGTGCCGTCATCGCTTTCTTCGGCGTAGCGCATGATGTCGTTGGAAATCAGCATCATCGCGTTCCACGGGCGGATGCGGCCCATGACGCTGGCTTCGCTGCTGTCTTCGTTGTCGAAGTTGTACGAGAAGTCCCATTCCTCCGACAGGTATTTGCACAGCAGGCGGCCGGCGTTGATGTGCAGGGCTTCGGACATCTCGCTGCGGTGGTCGGAGGCGTTGGGCAGCACGCAGATGCCACTGGTGAAGATCGGCTCGAAGACGAACGAGTGCCCGCTCTTGCCGTCGTTCTCGTCGGCCGGCTTGGTGTCGAAGGTCTTGTTCATGTACGAGTACTGCTGGGCCAGGCCGAACTCCGAGGCCATCCCCGAGCCGGTGCCGCCGCCGGCGCTGAAGATGTAGAAGTACAGGCGCGACTGGTTGGCCTTGATGCCGCAGGAGTCGATCAGGTACGAGTGGATCAGCTTCCAGTCGGCGCTGGAGAAGCGCTGGGTGTCCTTGTTGAGGATGATCTTGGCCAGGTACTGGCCAAGGATCGGCGCGTTACCGGCGCCCCCGGCATGCACCTCGGACAGGTCCATGATCTTCATCTTGCTGTAGTCGCGCAGGAAGCCGCCGCGCTCGCCCTTGCGCGAGAAACGGATGCGCCCGGCGATGTCCTTGTCCAGGTCACCCAGCATCACCAGCGGCTCGACCAGGAACACCGGCTTGGCGGCCTTGTTCTGCACCAGGCGCAGGTTCTGGCGGATCCAGCGCGCTGGGCTGTAGCCGGCCTCGCCCTTGAAGCGGTCCTCGTTGTTGTACTCGTTGAGGAAGAAGGTGCGGGCGTTGTACACCAGCTCCGCCACGTCCAGGGCGATGTTCGAGCCGCAGCGGCCCAGGCCGATCAGGCACACCGACGGGAACTGCTGCTCCAGGCGCAGCTGGTCCTCGTCCTCGACGTGCAGGTTCGGCGGGAACACCAGGTCGCGCAGGCCGTCGAGGTTGTCGAGGATGCGCTGGATGTCCTGCTCGGTGAAGTACAGGTACTGCTGCGCCGGCGTGCTGCGGGCGGCGGGTAGGTCTCGAGCACTGCCGGTGGTCAGCGAGGTGGGGCTGAGGGTCGGCTCGGGAGCCGCATTGGCAGAAGTGTTCGTAGAGGTCATAGTGCGCCATTTGCCTGGTGTAGTTGGCTTCCCGGTGATGCATGTCATCTAGCCATCACGGAGAAATTTCGCGACTTTATCAGTGCGTCTTTTTCTTATGCGATAGGGGGTTTCCTTAGTCGGACTAAGGTTTTTCCCTTCGCACCCGCATTGCATCGTCCGTTTGTCACGCTTCTTTAATCTGGAGTTGCTCATGAGTACTGCATTGCCTTCGCTGGGGTTTGCCGGAATCGGCCTGATGGGCCTGCCGATGTGCCGTCGGCTGCTGGCCGCCGGGTATCCGCTGACCGTGTGGAACCGCAGCCCGGACAAGTGCGTCGAGCTGGTCGCCGCTGGTGCGCGGCTGGCCGCCAGCCCCGCCGAGCTGTGCCAGGCGACGGACATGGTGCTGCTGTGCCTGGCCGACACAGCGGTGGTGCGCGAGGTGGTGTTCGGCGAGCAGGGCGTGGCCCAGGGCGGGCGCAGCGGTCAGTTGCTGGTGGACTTCTCCAGCCTTGAGCCAACCGCCACCCGGGAAATGGCCGCCGAGCTGGCCGCCCTGTGCGGCATGGCCTGGCTCGATGCGCCGGTGTCCGGTGGCACGCCGGGGGCCGAGGCCGGCACCCTGGCGATCATGGTCGGTGGCGAGGCGGATGATCTCGAGCGGGTGCGGCCGGTGCTGCTGACCCTGGGCCAGCGGGTCACGCACATGGGCGCGGTGGGCGCCGGCCAGGTGACCAAGGCGTGCAACCAGATGATCGTGGCCTGCAATGCATTGGTAATCGCCGAGGTAGTGGCGCTGGCCGAGCAGTCAGGGGTCGATGCGCGGCTGATCGCCGAGGCGCTGGCCGGTGGATTCGCTGACTCCAGGCCGCTGCAGATCCTTGCCCCGCAGATGGCCGAGAGCCGCTTCGAGCCGGTCAAGTGGCACGTGCGCACCTTGCTCAAGGACCTCGACACCGCGGTGAAATTCTCCCGCGAGCAGGGCTCGGCGACGCCGCTCAGTGGCCTCGCCGCGCAGTTGATGCGCCTGCACGGTAGCCAGGGTTATCTGCAAAAAGATCCGGCGACCCTGGTAGCGCTGTATCGCAACAAGGACTGAGTTCGCCCGGCTGGCGGTCGAGCCGTTCGAGGATCGGCCGCAGCTCGGACAGCGGCACCGGCCGGCTGAGCAGGTAGCCCTGCAGGTAGTCGCAGCCATGGCTGGCCAGGAACTCGTGCTGCTCGACGGTCTCGACGCCCTCGGTGACCACCTTCAGGTGCAGGGTGTGGGCCATGATGATGATCGCCTGGACGATCTCCCGGTCCTTCTGGCTGCCCGGCACGTCCTGGATGAACGAGCGGTCGATCTTCAGCACGTCCAGCGGCAGCCGTTTGAGGTAGGCCAATGACGAATAGCCGGTGCCGAAATCGTCGATCGACAGCGCCACGCCCTGGGCGCGGATGCGCTTGAGCAGGCTGATGGTGTGATGAATGTCGCCCATCAGCGCGTTTTCGGTGACCTCCAGTTCCAGCTGGCGCGGCGCCAGGCCGGCCTGGAACAGCGCCATCTCCACCTCGGTGGCCAGCTCTTCGCGGCCAAGGGTGAGCGCCGAGCAGTTCACCGTGACCTTCAGTTCGCCATAGCCATGGCGATTGAGCTGGGCCAGGTCTTCGCAGGCGCGGCGCAGTACCCACAGGTCCAGTTCGGCGATCAGGCCGTTGGCCTCGGCGATGCAGATGAAGCGGTCGGGGCTGAGCAGGCCGTGTTGCGGGTGCTGCCAGCGCACCAGGGCCTCGAGCTTGGCCACCTGGCCGCTGCGCAGGTCGAAGATCGGCTGGTAGTGCACGCACAGGCCGCGTTCCTCGAACAGCGCCACACGCAGTTCCTCCTCCAGTTGCAGCTCCAGGGTGGCGCGGGTCTTCAGTCCATTGTTGAAGAAGTTCAGGCTGTTGCGCCCGCAACCCTTGGACTGGTACAGCGCCAGGTCGGCGTTCTTCAGCAGTTCCTCGGTGCTCTGGCCATCGTCGGGGAAGATGCTGATGCCGATGCTGGTGGTCATCACCATGCGCCGGCCCGCCAGGTCGATCGGCTCCTTCATCCGCTGCATGATGCGCTGGGCCAGGTGGCGGGCCTCGTCGCGGCTGTTGAGGCTGGTGACGATGCAGAACTCGTCGCCACCGAAGCGCGCCACCAGGTCCTGGCCGCGGGTGGCGGCCTTGATATGGCCGGCGATCACCTTGAGCAGCTCGTCGCCGGCAGCATGCCCGAGGCTGTCGTTGATGCGTTTGAAATGGTCGATGTCGAGGAACATCACTGCCAGCATGCCCTCATGGGCGGCCTGTTCGGCCAGGCGCTCGGCGAACACCTGGTTGAAGCCGCGGCGGTTGACCAGGTTGGTCAGGGCATCGTAGTGGGCGGCCTGCTGCAGCGAAGCCCGGGCCTGGTCGAGCTGGCTGAGCAGTACATTGACCCGGCGCAGGTCGTGCTCCTTGCTCTGCAGCTTCTTGTCGGCCAGTGCCGCGCTGATGCTGCCGCCGCTGATCAGCAGGGTAATGACGGCGATGGTCAGCGCCAGTTGCAGGCTGTTGTCGGCCGAGGGTAGGCGCAGGGCGGTTTCGCCGGGAATCACCAGGGTCATGGCGGCCATGCCGGTGAAATGGGTCAGCACGATGCCACCGGCCATCAGCAGGCTGGCGCCGTACTTGAGCAGCAGGTGCAGGGTGCCGCTGCCCTTGTTGAAGTAACGGGCCATCAGCAGTGCCACCAGGCTGGCGAGCACGGCGATGCCGATGGAGGCGAGCAGCAGGCCGGTCTGGTAGTACTGTTGGGCGCTGGTCTGCAGGGCGGCCATGCCGGTGTAGTGCATGACGCTTATGCCCAGGCCGATGAACAGCGCGGTCTGCAGGTAGTGACGCAGGCGCATTTCGCTGCGGTTGAGGCTGTTCATCGCCAGCCAGGCGGCGAGCAGGGCCACCAGCAGCGACAAGCCGGTCAGCGGCGCGTCGAAGTGGATCTCCAGCGGTGCCTGGAACGCCAGCATGCTGATGAAGTGCATGGCCCAGATCCCGCCAGCCAGGCAGCAGGCCCCGAGCACCCGCCATTGCCGACGGGCGAAGCGGTCTTCGCAGTGGCTCTGGCGTTCGCTCATGTCCAGGGTGGCGAAACAGGCGGCGCTGGCCACGATGAAGGCGAGCAGCACCAGGAAGGGGTTGTGTCGGCAGTCGAGGATGATCTGTCCGGTCGCCGGCAGCTCGGCGAACAATTGCAGTCCCAGCCACTCCATTGCAGGCCTCTTCGTCGAGTCTTCACTCGTCCCCAAAAAGCACGGATGGAGACTGTTCCTGCAGGAGTATAGAAACGGGTGCTTAAGCCTTCCTGATTAATGGCACTTTGATTTCTACCATTTGGATATGAAGGCAATAGCTGGATGGTCTAAATGAATATCGACAGGCTGAAGCGATCGCGGGGCAAGCCCGCTCCCACGAATCCCTGACGGGCTCGTGGGAGCGGGCTTGCCCCGCGATGACCACTTTAGAGATCAACCCGCGACAAGCACTCGGATCGCCTCAAGGCGCAGCGCCGCTTTGTCCAGCGCCGCCAGCCCTTCTTCACGCTGCTTGCGCAGGGCATCGATCTCGCTGTCACGCACGCTCGGGTTCACGGCCTTCAGCGCGGTCAGGCGCGCCAGTTCCTCGTCGGCCTCGGCGGTGAGCCGCTGGCGGGCCTGGGCCACGCGTTCGTCGTGGGTCGGCAGGACCTTGGCCTCGCCGGCGGCGATGCGCTTGGCCAGCACGTCGCGCTGGGCCTGGACGAACTTGTTGGCGCTGGCCTTGGGCACGCTTTCGAGCTGGTCGTTGAGGGTTTCGAACGCCACCCGCGGGCCCAGGTCGTTGCCGTTGGTGTCGAGCAGGCAGCGCAACGCGGCAGGCGGCAGGTAGCGGCCCAGTTGCAGGCTGCGCGGGGCGACCACTTCGCTGACGTAGAGCAGTTCGAGCAGCACGGTGCCGGGCTTGAGCGCCTTGTTCTTGATCAGCGCCACGGCGGTGTTGCCCATCGAGCCGGACAGCACCAGGTCCATGCCGCCCTGGACCATCGGGTGCTCCCAGGTCAGGAACTGCATGTCCTCGCGCGACAGCGCCTGGCCACGGTCGTAGGTGATGGTCACGCCTTCGTCGTCGCCCAGCGGGAAGCTGGCGTCGAGCATCTTCTCGCTCGGCTTGAGGATCAGGGCGTTTTCCGAATGGTCCTCGCTGTCGATGCCGAAGGCGTCGAACAGGGTTTCCATGTAGATCGGCAGGGCGAACTGGTCGTCCTGTTCGAGAATGGCCTCGACCAGCGCCTGGCCTTCGCCGGCACCGCCGGAGTTGAGCTCCAGCAGACGGTCACGGCCGGTATGCAGCTCGGCTTCCAGGCGCTCGCGCTCGGCGCGGGCCTCGGCCACCAGCTTGCCCCAGCTCTTCTCGTCACTGTCGGCCAGCAGCGGCAGCAGGCGCGGGCCGAACTGGTGCTGCAGGGCGTTGCCGGTCGGGCAGGTGTTGAGGAAGGCGTTGAGGCCTTCGTGGTACCACTGGAACAGGCGCTCCTGCGGGCTGTCCTGCAGGTACGGGATGTGCAGCTGGATCGTGTGCTTCTGGCCGATCCGGTCGAGACGGCCGATGCGCTGCTCGAGCAGGTCGGGGTGGGCCGGCAGGTCGAACATCACCAGGTGATGGGCGAACTGGAAGTTGCGGCCCTCACTGCCGATCTCGGAGCAGATCAGCACCTGGGCGCCGAATTCCTCGTCGGCGAAGTAGGCGGCGGCGCGGTCGCGCTCGAGGATGCTCATGCCTTCATGGAACACCGTGGCCGGGATGCCGGAACGCACGCGCAGGGCGTCTTCCAGGTCCATGGCGGTCTCGGCGTGGGCGCAGATCACCAGGACCTTGGTGCGCTTGAGCATCTTCAGGGTGTCGATCAGCCAGTCGACCCGTGGGTCGAAGCGCCACCAGCGCTCGTCGTCGCCGGTCTCGCCCAGGGCCTGGAAGGCCACTTCCGGGTACAGCTCGGCGCGCTCGCCCGAGGGCAGCTCGGCGTAGGCGTCGGGGTTGGCCAGCGGGTAGGGGTGCAGCTGGCGCTCGGGGAAGCCCTGGATCGCCGCGCGGGTGTTGCGGAACAGCACGCGGCCTGTGCCGTGGCGGTCAAGCAGCTCGCGGATCAGGCGGGCGCTGGCCTGGCTGTCGCCATCGCTGACCGCGGCCAGCAGGGCTTCGCCTTCGGCACCGAGGAAGCCCTGGATAGTAGCGTGGGCCTTGGCCGACAGACGGCCTTCGTCGAGCAGTTCCTGCACCGCTTCGGCGACCGGGCGATAGTTTTCGCTCTCGGCGCGGAACGCGGCCAGGTCGTGGAAACGGTTGGGGTCGAGCAGCCGCAGGCGGGCGAAGTGGCTGTCCTGGCCAAGCTGTTCCGGGGTGGCGGTGAGCAGCAGCACGCCCGGGATGACCTGGGCCAGTTGCTCGACCAGCGCATACTCGGCGCTGGCCTGTTCCTCATGCCAGACCAGGTGGTGGGCCTCGTCGACCACCATGAGGTCCCAGCCGGCGGCGAACAGCGCGTCCTGGGCCTTCTCGTCCTCGACCAGCCACTCCAAGGCGACCAGTGCCAGCTGGGCATCCTCGAACGGGTTGCTGGCGTCGCTCTCGATGAAGCGCTCGGCGTCGAACAGCGCGACCTGCAGGTTGAAGCGCCGGCGCATTTCCACCAGCCACTGGTGCTGGAGGTTCTCGGGCACCAGGATCAGCACGCGGTTGGCGCGCCCGGACAGCAGCTGGCGGTGGATCACCAGGCCCGCCTCGATGGTCTTGCCCAGGCCCACTTCGTCGGCCAGCAGAACCCGTGGGGCGATGCGGTCGGCCACTTCACGGGCGATGTGCAACTGGTGGGCGATAGGCTGGGCGCGTACGCCGCCCAGGCCCCACAGCGATGAAAGCATCTGCTTGCTGGTGTGCTGCAGGGTGTTGTAGCGCAGCGAGAACCACGACAGCGGGTCGATCTGCCCGGCGAACAGGCGGTCGCTGGCCAGGCGGAACTGGATGAAGTTCGACAGCTGCGTCTCGGGCAGGGTGCGCGGCTGGTTCTGGCCGTCGATGCCGTGGTAGACCATCAGGCCGTCGATGTCATCGACCTCCTGCACGGTCAGCTTCCAGCCTTCGAAGTGGGTGATCAGGTCGCCGGGCGAGAAGCGCACGCGGGTCAGCGGCGCATTGCGTAGCGAGTACTGGCGGGTGTCGCCCGTGGCCGGGTAGAGCACGGTCAACAGGCGGCCATCCTGCGCCAGGATGGTCCCAAGACCGAGCTCGGCTTCGCTGTCGCTGATCCAGCGTTGCCCCGGTTGATACTGCTGCGCCATACTGCCAAAACTCCCGCGATGAAAAAGCCGACTATGTTAACGGATCGGCTTCGCCAGACCAATGAATGTGAAGAGTCTAGCGCTTTCATCGACGAACACCGTCCCGTCACGAGGGCCACGCGCCAACATGGTTGCCAAGCACCGCTGGTTGAACGTCACCCTGGGCCTGGGCAGCCTCGCGCTGCTGGCCGCCTGCGAACAGAAGAGCTTCGAAGTTCTGCCGCCGATTCCGGTCGAGCAACTGGAGGTGCTCGGTGTGCAGACACCGATCAAGAGCGTGCACTTCCACGACCGCGACGGTGAAGGCCTGCTGGTGTTGAGCCGGGTAGATGGCCAGGCCACCGACCCCGACACCGAGGAGGAAGTCGACAAGGTGGTGCTCAAGGCCACCCTGTATGGCCGTGCCGCCGGCGGTGATGCCTTCAAGGCGCGCTGGCAGATCGAGCAGGAGACCACCTGCGCCGGGCTGGACCTGGACGTCGACTTCTATACCGATGTCAGCGATGTCGGTGACCTGAACAAGGACGGCGTGGCCGAAGTGACCGTGGCCAGCCACGCCTTCTGCGGCGGCGGCATCGACCCCCACGACATCGCCATCGAGATGCGTGAGGGCCAGGCGATCTACACCATCACCGGCCAGTCGCTGATCAGCCCGCCGGGTGAAGACGCGTTCGGCGGTGAGCGCGAGGACAGCGCTTCGCTCAAGAGCGCCCCGCAGGTCGTGCGCGAGCACATGGACGCGGTCTGGCAACAGGTCTACAAGCGGCCCTGGAGCGAGTCGAGCGCCGCGCCCGACGACGACCCGGACGACGAGGCGGAGTAAGCCCGCGCTATACTTCAGCCCGGTGCGGCGCTGTGACACGCCGCACACCTTCGACCGCGGGCATTCAAGGCGGCGCACCACCAGCCGATAACAAGGCTACAGGAGACCCACCATGCTGCCGCCGATCATCCCGCTCAGTGCCGCCCCCGTGACCTCGCAACAGGATCCGGTCAAGCCGCCGCCGACCATCCCGCCGGTAGTACCCGCGCAGCCGACCTCCAGCGACGGCACCATCGACCTCAAGCACCACCGCGATCCCGAGGAGCAGACCCTGCTGCTGCGCGAGGAGCAGCGCCGCCAGCAGCAACGGCGCAAGCAGGCCGAAGGGGAGCGCTATGAAGCCGTGCCCGGCGAGGAGCTCAACGCCGACAACACCGTGCCGGTAGCGCCTATGGGCGAGCGCACGCGCCAGGGGCTGCTGGTGGATATCGAGGTCTGACCAGGCTCTGTACTCTAGTCAGCACCGCCGCTTGCCTTCATCATGAAGGCCTCTGCTGTCCGTCGAGCCCGCCATGAGCCAAGACAACCTGATCGACTTCGGCGCCGAACGCGCCAAACGCATCCATGACCTCAATGACAAGCGCCTGAACGACATGCGCCAGGCCTTCGAGCAGGCCATGCCGCTGGCCCAGGCCAAGAAGAAAAAGCCCAAGGGCAAACCCAAGAAGCGCTGAAACTTGATGCAGGTCAACCCTGCACCCGCCTCGCGCGCCCGGCCCCGGGCGCCATTGACTCCGGTCAATTTTCCCCCTCCCGGCATTGGTTACCTTGCACCCATCGGATGACGGCACATCAAGGGAGGGGCCGACATGTTCTTCGACAACGTGGTTATCGCCGGTGTGGTAACGGTCGGGTTGATGTTGGCGTTCTTCGCCGGTCTGGGCATTTTCATCTGGAAGGACTCGAAAAAGCGCAATCAGCGCTGATCCTTCCCGATTCACGAGCACGCAAGGCATTTAGGGCGACTTCGGTCGCCCATTTTTTTTTGCCTGGATTTTCATCGCGGGGTGGGGCTTGCCGACGAGCGGGGCGCATCCATCTCAGGGCTGCTGGGCGGTCGCCGCCAGCACGATCTCGCGAATGCACACCTGCTGCGGCTGCTGGTAGGCCCAGACGATCGCCCCGGCGACATCCTCGGCGCTCAGTACCACGCCGCCCATGTCATTGGCCTTCCACGCCTCGTAGTCGCGCTTGATGCCCTCGTCGGTGGTGTGTCCGAGCAACTCGGTCTCCACCGCGCCCGGGGCGATGGTCACCACCCGCACATTGTGCGGCGCCAGCTCCTCGCGCAGGTTCTCCGACAGCCCGTGCACGGCGAACTTGCTGCCCACATAGGCCACATGGTTGGGGAAGGTCTTGCGCCCGGCCACGGAGCTCACGTTGATCAGCGTGCCGTGGCGCCGCTCGATCATCCCGCCGAGCAGCGCATGCACGCCGTTGAGCAGGCCTTTGACGTTGATGTCGAACATGCGCTCCCACTGCTCCGGATCCTGCTCGTGCATCTGCCCCAGCAGCATCACGCCTGCGTTGTTCACCAGGGCATCGGCCGGGCCGTACAGCGCTTCGGCTTCGGCCACGGCAGCCACCAGCGCCGCCCGGTCGCGGATATCCACGGCGCGGCACAGGCAATCGGGGAGTGCCAGCGCCTCGAGGCGTTCCAGGCGTCGGGCGATCAGCAGCAGCGGATGCCCCGCAGCGCTAAAGCGCTGGGCGGTGGCGGCGCCGATACCGGAGCTGGCGCCAGTGACGATGATCAGGGGTTTGTTCATGGTTGCCTCCAAGGCATAATCACTTTCGATGGCCAGGATTCTAGATAGCGCTCGCGGCCATGAAAAACGGCTTATTTCTCTGGCTGGCATCGGTTCTATCTATGGATATCCGTCATCTCAAGGCATTCATCGCGGTCTTCGAAGCGCGCAACATCACTGTAGCCGCCCAGCGTTTGTGCGTGGCCCAGCCGACCTTGTCGGTGACCATTCGCCAGCTGGAGGAGGACCTGGGCGCCGAGCTGTTCCTGCGTCAGGCCCGCGGCGTCGAAGTCAGCGAACAGGCCCGCGAACTGTATCCCCAGGCCTGTCGCATGGTGGCCGAGGCCGAGGCCCTGCGCCTGCGGTTTCGCCAGGGGCAGGAGCG
The DNA here is from genome assembly GCF_014268865.1 of Pseudomonas sp. BW16M2. Taxonomy (NCBI): domain Bacteria; kingdom Pseudomonadati; phylum Pseudomonadota; class Gammaproteobacteria; order Pseudomonadales; family Pseudomonadaceae; genus Pseudomonas; species Pseudomonas sp. BW16M2. The sequence continues at coordinate 29,223 of NZ_JABWRI010000043.1, forward strand.
GGTGCCCCTGGCGCTGGGTATCGAGGCCGATATCGCGCCGGCCCAGGTCGAGGCCTGCGTGCGCCTGGCCAGCCAGGCGGTGGCGGGTTTGCAGTTGACCCTGCTGGAAGGCTGCGATGGCGACGCTCGCCTGGCCGACGAGGCCCAGCGTTGCGAGGATGAACTGTTCCTGCCGCTGTGGGAGGAAGCGTTCGTGCGGGTGATGGCCACCGGCAGCCAGCCGGACGGGCGCTGGATCACCTGCCCGCAGCACCCGTCGCACCAACGCTTGATGGGCTTGTATGAAGGGGGCGAGCAGGTCGGCCAGGCCGGTTCGTTGCAACGGGTCCTGGCCATGGTCGCCGCCGGGCAGGGCGCGGCCTGGTTGCCGCAGTCGCTGGCCGAGCGTTGCCCGGGGGTCTACTGGCAGCCGGGCAGTGGCCTGACGCTGCGCCGTCGGGTCGGGTTGTGCATGTCCCATGAGGCCTTGGCACTGCCCGCCGTGGCGGCGCTGCATCAGGCCCTGAGCCGCGCTTGAAGGGTGGTAGGCGCTTCTACGTGTAGGAGCGGCCTTGTGCCGCGAAAGGGCTGCGCATCGACTGGGCAACGCGTGCCTAGAGGAACATCCCCCCAGACACCTCCAGCCGCTGCCCGGTGATCCAGCCATTGCCGTCCTCCAGCAACAGGGCGATGGCCGCTCCGATATCGTCGGGCAGGCCGACGCGTCCCAACGCCGTGTTGCCGGCGATGTAGTCATTGACCTGCGGGTTGTCGCGCACCACGCCACCGCCGAAGTCGGTCTCGATAGCGCCCGGTGCGAGAATGTTCACGCGGATGCCGCGCGCGCCCAGTTCCTTGGCCTGGTAGCGGGTCAGCACCTCCATGGCGCCTTTCATGGCCGCATAGGCGGCGTAGCCGGGCAGGGCGAAGCGGGTCAGGCCGGTGGAGATGTTGACAATGCGCCCGCCGTCGGCCAGCAGCGGCAGCAGGCGCTGGGTGAGGAAGAACGGCCCCTTGAGCTGGATGTTCAGCAACTGGTCGAACTGCGCTTCGCTGGTTTCGCTGAACGGCACGTTCAGGCCGATGCCGGCGTTATTCACCAGAAAGTCCAGCTGACGACGGCCGAACTGTTGTTCGAGGGTGTCGCCCAGTCGCTCGGCGAAGGCAGCAAAGCTGGCGCTGTCGCTGACATCCAGTTGCAGCATGGCGGCGCGCACGCCGGCCTGCTCCAGCGAGGCGGCCACGGCGTGGGCCTCGTCGGCCTTGCTGTGGTAGGTGCCGATGATGTCGATACCGCGAGCGGCCAGGTGTTCGGCGGTGTTCTTGCCCAGGCCGCGGCTGGCGCCGGTGATCAGTGCGATCTTGCGAGTCATGTCGATTACCTCGGTGGGGTGGTTGTTGAATGACAGGTTATTGATCGGCTGATGGCTGTTAAATCCACGGATTCCGGAAATACTGTTCGTATTGAATGGACAATTGGAGCCCGTGATGAACAAGTTGGAGCTGCTGCGCACCTTTGTCAGGGTCAGCGAACTGAGCAGTTTCACCCTCGCCGGCGAGAGCCTGGGCTTGCCGCGCTCGACCGTCTCCGAGCAGGTGCGTGCGCTGGAGCGGTTGCTCGGCACGCGCCTGTTCAACCGCACCACGCGACGGGTGCAGACCACCCAGGACGGCGCCTTGCTCTACGAGCGCAGCAAGGACCTGCTGTCGGGCATGGACGAGATCGAAAGCCTGTTCAGCGCCGACGATGCCGACCTGGCCGGGCGCCTGCGCATCGACCTGCCGACCATGATGGCGCGGCGGCTGATCGTGCCGGCGCTGCCAGGGTTTCTCGAGCGTTTCCCGCGTCTGGAAGTGGAGCTCAGCTGCACTGACCGCCAGGTCGACCTGCTGCGCGAAGGCTTCGACTGCGTGATGCGCATCGGCGCGCTCAGCGACCTGGACGTGGTCGCCCGCCCGGTGGGGCGCCTGAGCATGCGCAACTGTGCCAGCCCCGCCTACCTCGAGCGTCACGGCGTGCCACGGAACCTGCAGGATCTGGCCGGCCATCGGCTGGTCCACTATGTGCGCAATCTCGGTGCCCGCAGCGCCGGGTTCGAATACGAGCAGGAGGGCGAGCTGCGCTTCCAGGCCATGGCCGGCGTGGTCACGGTGAACAATGCCGAAGCCTACTCCGCCGCCTGCCTGGCCGGACTCGGGCTGATCCAGGTGCCGGCGGTTGGTGTCGATGAACACCTGCGTAACGGTGAACTGGTATCGCTGCTCGAGCCCTGGCAGGCGCGGGCCATGCCGGTGTCGCTGCTGTATGCGCGGCAGCGCCATGTGCCGCGCCGGGTCCAGGCGTTCATGAACTGGCTGGCGGCGCTGCTAGCGTCGCAGGTCGACCCGGTGGCGGCGCCAACCGGCTGAAACGGGAAGGGGCGAGAAAGCGTGGCGAAGATTCCGGCAGTTGCGTTAGGCTGGCACCTGCGCGTCGCCCGCCAGAGGTGACCGTTCCCTGCGTGCGTCACTTCCGAATTTTGCGAGGTTACGCCATGGCCATCACTTCCCAGGACATCTGCAACGCCGCCGAACAGCTCAAGGGCTTTGTCGGCTTCCACGGCAAGCGCGGCATTCATATCGTGCGGTTTTCCGAAGATTCGTTCGGCATGGACGTCGCCGACGACAGCATCATCCCCTGCAACGAGTTCGTCTGGCGCCCCGAGGCCGACACGCGCATGGCATTGTGCCGGGAGCGCCTGGCCTTGCTGCTGGAGCAGCACGTGGACGACCGGCTGAACATCGGCGAGCCGCTGCGTATCTACCTCAAGCGCACTGACCTGCCGGAGATCGTGGCCGAACGCAGCCTGCGCTGACGGCATGCATCAGGAGGGACTCAGGACACATCCTGCTGGCGCACCTCCCGGCCCGCCAGCAGCGCCTCGAACCCCGCCCGGTCCACCGGCTTGCTCAGGTAGTAGCCCTGGACCTCATGGCACTGCTCCCTGTCCAGCGCCTGCAACTGTTGCTCGGTCTCCACCCCCTCGGCGGTGACCGTCAGCCCCATGGCCTTGCCCAGGTTGATGATGGCCTGGACCACCGCCCGGTCGTTGCCGCTCTGGCTGCTCAGCCCGGCAATGAAACGCTTGTCGATCTTGATACTGTCGAACGGGTAGGTGCGCAGGTAACCCAGCGACGAGTAACCGGTACCGAAGTCGTCCATGTTCAGGCGCACGCCCAGCTCCTTTAGCGCGAGCATGGTGCCCAGGGCACCTTCGATGTCGTTGAGCATCACGTTCTCGGTGATCTCCAGTTCCAGGCGCTGGGCCGGGAAGCCGGTGTCCAGCAGCACCTGGCGCACATCGGCGACCACATCGCTGCGCGAGAACTGCGCCGGCGACAGGTTGACCGAGACCAGCAGCTCGTCGGGCCAGTCGCGGGCATTGCGGCAGGCCTCGGCCAGCACCCAGCGACCAAGAGGCACGATCAGGTCGCTCTGTTCGGCCAGGGGAATGAAAGTGTCCGGCCCGAGCAGGCCTTCCTCGGGATGCTGCCAGCGCAACAAGGCCTCCACCGAGACGATGCTCAGGTCGTCCAGGCGGTAGCGCGGCTGGTAGTGCAGGACGAACTCATGCTGCTTGATCGCCCGGCGCAGGTCGTTTTCCAGTTGCCGGCGGTACTGGATCTGCTGGTTCATCTCCGGCGAGAAGTAACGCCAGGTGTTCTTGCCGTCGGCCTTGGCCTGGTACAGGGCGATGTCGGCGCAGCGGATCAGCTCGCCAGCGTCGTAGCCCTGGACCCGGGTCTGGGCGATGCCGATGCTGGCGCCGATGTGCAACTGATGTTCCTCGTAGGCGATGGGTTGCTGCAGCAGGTCGAGCAGGCGGGCGCAGAAGCGGTCGATCTCGCTGCGGTTGTCCAGGCCATGCAGCACCAGGACGAACTCGTCGCCGCCCAGGCGGGCCACCAGGTCATTGTCGCGAGTGGTGTCGCGCAGGCGGCCGGCCACCTCCTGCAGTACCGCGTCGCCGGCCGGGTGGCCGAGGGAATCGTTGATCGGCTTGAAGCTGTCCAGATCGAGCAGCAGCAAGGTCAGCGGCGGTGAATCGCTGCCGCGCAACAGCGCCTGCTCGAGGTGGCGCGACAGCTTGTTGCGGTTGGCCAGGCCAGTCAGGGCATCGTGCATCGACAGGTGCTGGATGCGGGCATGGGCGGCGACCTCGTCGGTAATGTCGCTGGCGGTGCCGCGAAAGCCGGCGAGCTTGCCCTCGTAGACGATCGAGCGCGCCGAAACGCGGCAGTAGCGGTTCTGCCCGCTGGCGTCATCGTAGTTGCAGCGCAGGTTGGCCAGTTGCTGCGGGTTGTCGTCGGCCTGGCTGTCGAGCCAAGGCAAAAGCGGAGTAGTGTCGCAGGCCAGCAATTGGTTGAGCGGCTGGCCTATCCAGTCCTCGAGCCGGTAGCCGGTGACGCTGACGAAGCGCTGTGACAGGTAGGTCAGGCGGTGCTGGCGGTCGGTTTCCCAGATCCAGTCCGACGCGGCCTCGGCCACCGCGCGAAAGCGCTGCTCGCTGGCCTCCAGGGCGCGGTTGCTCTGCTGCAGGCGCAGCAGGCTGTCATCGATGGCGCGGGAGCTGCGCAGGGCATGGCGGAACAGGTAGAGCAGCACCAGGCCGAGTACCAGCAGCACCGCCAGCAGCGGCGGCAGGAAGGCGTGGAGCAACTGGCGACCCGGCAGCGGCGTGTTCCAGGCCAGGTGATAGCCGGTATCGCCCAGGGCGATATGCGGTTGTCCGGCCTGGGCGGCGCCGTTCTTCTCCAGGCGCATGCCGGTCAGGCCCGCGCCCTTGCCCAGCACGGCGAGCTTGGCCTCGGTCAGTTGGTCGACGAATACCATCACCGGCGCCTGGCGCACATCCGCCTCGGTCACCTCTTTATCCGGGCGCACTGCCGCCGCGCTGAGCACCGCCGGCCAGCCGTTGAAGCGCACGAAGTGGGTCACCTGCTCGCGGGCCGGGGCCGCCTTGCGCGCCGCGTCGATGATCGGCGCCAGGGGGCTGTCGATATGGGCACTGGCCGGCGAGTCGGTGGGTTTGCCCTTGAACAGGGCGTAGGTAGTGCGGCCATCCTCGACCACGAACACGCCTTCATAGCCGCTGGCGCTGTACAGCGACTCGCCGACGTTCTTCTCGTCATACGCCCACTGCCAGTCGACCTTGCCTACCAGATGTTCGTAGGCGACGTCCCAGACGGCGTAGCTGGAGAGGAACTGGCGCGAGGCCACCAGCCGCTGCTCCAACGCCTGGGTGGCCTGGAAAGTACTCTGCTCCTGCGCCTGGCGGTCCAGCGTGGCGGCGATGTTGAACAACGCCACCAGGGTGAACACGCAGGCGAGCCCGAACAGCGCGCAGAAGCCGCCGACCAGGCGGCGCACCTGCAGGCGCGAGGTGGGGCTGGAGGATGAAAGGTCGACGTTCCTGTCCATGTACGGGCGACTCCTTCAACTGCTGTCTGCGCCCGGGGCCTGGGCGAAGGTTCAGTCAGGATAGGCCAGCTTGAGCAGGGCGGCCTCGCCGCGGGCGAAATTGACCTGGTCGCGCCCCTGGTGCTTGGCGGCGTACAGGGCCTTGTCGGCCTGTTCCAGCCAATGCTCGGGCGAGGCGAGGGTGGCGCGGAAGTCCGCCAGGCCGATGCTCAGGCTGATGCGCAGGTCCGGCAGCTGCGGGTTGCGGTAGGCGCCGACGCGTTCGCGCAGGCGCTCCATGGCCTGGCAGGCCTGGGCTTCCTGGGCGCCGGGGAGGATTACGCAGAACTCGTCGCCGCCGTAGCGCCCGGCCAGGTCGTCCTCGCGCAGGTTGCGCCGCAGTTCCTGGCTGAGCTGGCGCAGCACGCAGTCGCCGACCACATGGCCGTAGGTGTCGTTGATGGTCTTGAAATGGTCGATGTCGATCAGGGCGATGACCGCCGGCAGCTGTTGTTGCTGGCAGATCTGGAACTTGAGCAGCAGCAGGTCCTTCCATGAGCCATGGTTGAGCAGGCCGGTGAGGCTGTCGGTGCGGCTCAGGGCACTGAGCCGGCGCTTGTGCTCGGCCAGCTTGATCGCCAGCTGGTAGCACACCCAGCCCAGAGCCAGGGGGTAGAAGGTGAGCATCGGCAGGCAGGCGAGCACCTGCAACTGCGTGGCCTGGGGCTGCAGGCCGGTGCCGAGCAGGGCGCTGGCCAGCAGCATCCCGCCCAGCTGGGCCAGCAGGCCGCGCAGCAGCACCCGTTTGCCACCGGCGGCGACGTTGTTCATGGTCATCATCGACAGGATGGTCACCGTGGGCAGCGGGTTGAAATGCATCGCCGCGGTCCAGAATCCGCCCATCAAGGAGTCCAGCAGGATGTTGCGCTGTTCGGCCTGGTAGGGCGTGGCCGAGCGCAGCGCCCATTGGTAGGCCACATGGGGCCAGAGCAGGCCGTTGAACAGCAGCAGGGCCCAGGCCCACTGCGGCGGGTTCAGCGGGGCAATGGCCGCCATCACGCTGAACAGGCCGATCCCCAGGCCGATGATGCGCGGCAGGTAGATGCGCCTGACGAAAGAGAGCCCCTTGCCGCTGCGGTTGTCGATCATGGTTGTCGTTCTTCTGTGGGGCGCCGTTTATCGCATAAGTCGTGTGAATATTGTTGAACAATCGTTCATCGGCGAAAAATGACCTTACAAGCCATTTCACGGTTGATCCGACCCTGTGGAGTAATATGAAGGCCTTCTTCATTTGCGGAGTGCTGTTGCTCATGGTCCCCATGGCTACCCCCGCCGGCGAGCCGGCACCGCACCGGGACGGACGCTTTCACAACCAGGTCGAGCTGCCCAAGGATGGCGTGCTCAAGAAACTGCGCATCGGCGTCAAGTACCTGCTGCTGCGCAAGCCGCCGCAAACCCGGCCAGACACGGCGCTGAGCCTGCAGCCGATGACCCGCCAGCAGGTGGCCGACGCACCGGATCACAGCCTGTGGCGCCTCGGCCACTCCACGGTACTGCTCAAGCTGCGCGGGCGCTTCTTCATTACCGACCCGGTGTTCGCCGAACGCGCCTCACCGGTGCAGTGGGCCGGGCCGCTGCGCTTCCATGCGCCGCCGCTGACGCTCGACGACCTGCCGCCGCTGACTGCGGTGATCCTGTCCCATGACCATTACGACCACCTCGACGAGCAGGCAATTCGCCGGTTGGCGCCGCGCACCGAGCACTTTCTCGCGCCGCTGGGGGTAGGCGACCTGCTTATCGAGTGGGGCGTGCCGCCGGCCAAGGTGCGACAACTGGATTGGTGGCAGGAAACCGAGGTGGAAGGTGTGCGCTTCGCCGCCACACCGGCGCAGCACTTCTCCGGGCGCGGGTTGTTCGACAGCAACCGCAGGCTGTGGGCGTCCTGGGTGATGATCGACGAAGGGCTGCGGCTGTTCTTCAGCGGCGACACCGGTTACTTCGCCGGATTTCGCGAGATCGGCGAGCGCTACGGGCCCTTCGACCTGACCTTGATAGAGACCGGCGCCTACAACGTTGCCTGGCCCAATGTGCACATGCAGCCGGAGCAGACCCTGCAGGCGCACCTGGATTTGAAGGGCCGCTGGTTGCTGCCGATCCACAACGGCACCTTCGACCTGTCGATCCACAGCTGGCAGGAGCCCTTCGAGCGTATCCTGGCACTGGCCAATGCCGCCCAGGTGGAGCTGAGCACGCCACAGATGGGCGAACGGGTCAGCCTCGACTCGCCGCATCCGGGGCAGAACTGGTGGCGGCCGCGGCCATTGCCGCAGCGGGGCAGGGCGTCCGAGCGGGCGGTTGCCGCGCGCTAGTTCTTTGCCCCCTTGTCGTCCTTCAATAGTTTCGAGGGCGGCTTGCCGCTGTCGCTGCGCACCTGGGCATGGCTGATCAAGGCGAAGATGAAACTGCCGCCAATGATGTTGCCGGCCAGGGTGGGCAGGGCGAAGTCGAGCCAGAAGGCGCTCCAGCTTTGCTCGTCTGCCCAGACCAGATAGGACACCTCGACCGAGCCCACCACTATATGAGTGAAGTCACCCAGGGCCATCAGGTAGGTGATCATCAGGATGATCCAGATCTTGGCGTGCTCCATGGACGGGATCATCCAGACCATGGTGGCGATCATCCAGCCCGAGACGATGCCCTTGGCGAACATCTGGCCGATGCCGTTCTCCATCACCTTGCGGCCTACATCCAGAAAGGCGACATCGGTCTTGCTGTCGAAGATCGGCAGTTCGAGCATCACCCAGGCCACCAGCAAGGTGCCGGCCAGGTTGCCGAGCAGGACGATGGTCCACAGGCGCAGCAGGCGACCCAGGTTTGTCAGGGTGGGGGCGGTCATCAGCGGCAGCACGGCGGTCAGGGTGTTTTCGGTGAACAGTTGCTGGCGGGCGAGGATCACCGCCAGGAAGCCTGCGCTATAGCCCAGGCTGGCGACCACCTGTGCGCTGTCGCCCTCGGGCAGGCGAGCATAGAACAGTCCCATGGCCATCAACGACAGGCCCATGGTCAGGCCCGCCGCCAGCGCCGACCACCACAAGGCGGCAAGGGTGCGCTCCAGTTCCTGGTCACCCTGGGCGCGGATGATCTCGTGCAGCACCGCCGCCCGGGGCGGCTGGTTGTGGCTGACTTCCTGCTCTTCGTCCGGCGACAGGCCCGGGGTCTTCTCGCTCTGTGCATCGCTCATGGCAGCCGCTCCGCTTGCGTGTTTCTCTACAGAGCGGCAACCGCGTCGAATAGTTGCCGAGCGGCCGCCGGATGGCGATCGAAAGTTTTTTCAGATCAAGGTGTTGACTCTGAAATCAAACCGCGTATTATTCGCCTCCTCGCAGCGTTGAACGCCACGAGGCAAGCGGTAAGTTGTTGAGGTTGAAGGTGTTTTGCAGAAAGCAGCTTCGAAAAAAACTTCAAAACAACGCTTGACAGCAAATGAGGAAAGCGTAGAATGCGCGCCTCGGTTGAGACGAAAAGCTCTTGGCCAAACGCTCTTTAACAAATTGAATCAA
>NZ_JABWRI010000044.1:0-37024 GCF_014268865.1 Pseudomonas sp. BW16M2
CGCAGCGCTTGACGGCCATCCATGGCCGTCACCTCCCTCCGCAAGAACTCCGCTCGGCCTCCTGAAGTCGCAATTGGCGTTGCCTGAACTATCACGCGCTTAGAAGCAACAGCAAGATCAAGATCAAGATCAAGAAATATGAGTTGATTGCTGGGCTGTTGTACCTGTAATGAAACGGGGATTCAGAAACAGGTATTAGACACTACGCCCAATCGGATAAAACTCACCCCGACTCCAAACCCCAAGCCAAACTTCCCCATCAATCTCCCGCGCCACCGCCAGTTCCACCAACTGATAGAACACATTGCGATGAATCAACGCCTCAAGGTTGCCGCGCATAAGCACATAGGGAGAAGGCTCCTGGGTAACCGGATCAAGCTCGACCCGCAGGGGATTCTCAGGCCCAGCCTCGACCTGATCGTCGACATTGCTGGTAAACCGCAGCACCTGCTGCTCCCCACTGCCCTCGACATCCAGCAGCACGGCAACAAACGGCGCATCATCGACCCGGATCCCGACCTTCTCCACCGGCGTAACCAGGAAGTAGTCATCCCCGTCACGCCGAATGATGGTAGAGAACAACCGCACCATCGACTTGCGCCCGATCGGCGTCCCCAGGTAGTACCAGGTCCCGTCCCGGGCGATCCGCATGTCGATGTCACCGCAGAAATCCGGGTTCCACAGGTGCACCGGGGGCAGCCCCTTGTGCGCGGGGATCTGCGCCAGCAGATCGTTGGCCTTGCCGGAATCGCTCATGACACGCTCGCTCAGTTACTCATGCCCAGAAGACTACGAGCGTACTCGCGCATCGGCGCGGCAAGCAAATCCTGTGGCGTGTTGTCGTGGAACGTCAACAAACCGCCGCGGCTCTTGATCCGCGCGGTGTCGATGAGGTAACGCGTGCTGGTCTCGATCAGCATCATCTGCACCAAGCCACGGTCCCAGCCCAGGCGATCGACAGCCTGCTCGTCATACCACTCGTCACCGTTGCCGATACGGTCGTCGGTGCGGGCGAAACGGGTATACAGCACATAGTCGGCACCTACCGCGCGGGCCTCGGCGATCGCGTCTTCCAGACCCAGCGGGCCTTGGGCGCGGCGCACCAGCGGGAAGTACTCGACGAAGCTCTTGAAGGCCTCCTCGGCCACCGCGTTCTGCTGCGGCACCGGCCCTTTGCCCGGCGGCACGAAGGCGCCCTGGCCAATGAAGATGAACGAGTCCGGCTGCAGACGGATCGACAGGGTACGGGTGGTGTCACTGTGGTCCAACAGGCCCGCATCACTCATGTGGTAACGGACGCCCTCGCCCATATCGCTGACATTCATGCAGCCGCCCAACGCCATCAGCGCCAGCAGCAAGACCAGGCTACGCATCTTTCCTCCAGAAACCGGTGACGAAAAACCGGCGAATAGCCGCAGGATGCAGCTTTTGCGCCAGAGTCAGCCGCCGATCACCTTCATCACCATCACATCGCCGGAAAACGCCACATCCTGCTTGTCCGCCAGGGCCTTCACCAGCAGCCGCTGCAGCGCCGGGAGCGCCTGATGGCGGGGCTTGTCGAGCAGGTCGCCGACAAAGTGACGGTTACTCGACGACAGGCAACCATGCAGCCAGCCGGTGGACGACAGGCGCAGGCGCGAACAGCTGCGGCAGAACGGCACACTCTCGTTGGCAATCACGCCGAAATGGCCCTTGCCGGGAATGCGGTAGCGCAGGGCCGTGGCATCCAGCGGGCGCGGCGCCTGTTCATAGCTGTACGACTGGCCGATCAGCGCCAGCAGTTGCTCAAGGTCGACGAACTGCTGCCGGAAGGCATTGCCGTCGCGCGCCAGGTGGCCCATGCGCATCAGCTCGATGAAGCGCAGCTCGTAGCCGCGTTCGAGGCAGTAGTCGAGCAGCGGCAGCACCTGATCGAGGTTCTGCCCGCGCATGGGCACCATGTTGACCTTGATCGCCATGCCCACGGCACTGGCCTGCGCCATCCCCGCCAGGACGCTGGCCAGGTCGCCGCCCCGGGCGATCCGGCGAAAGGCACTGGCGTCGAGGGTATCGAGGGAAACATTGAGCCGACGGATGCCGGCGGCGCGCAGCAGCGGCAACTTGCGGGTGAGCAACTGGCCGTTGGTGGTCAGGCTGATGTCTTCCAGCCCCAGGCCCGCCACCGCGCCGAGAAAGGCTTCCAGCCGCGGGCTGACCAGCGGCTCGCCGCCGGTGATGCGCAGCCGTTCGACCCCGGCCGCCTCCACCAGGTAGGCCACGCCCCGGGCCAGGGCATCCGCCGTGAGCTCGTCCTGCGCCGCCACCAGGCGCTTGCCATCGGGCACGCAGTAGGTGCAGGCATAGTTGCAGGCAGCAGTCAGGCTGACGCGCAGGTTGCGAAAGCGCCTGCCTTGACGATCGACGATCATGGATGACTCCGGCGTGGAAGATTCTGGCGGGCAAAACCTGACTCAAAAATCAGGTTTTTGCAAGCCTTCCCGTCGAAGCCTGAATGGAACGCGCCCGCCGAAGACTCGGCGGGCGGGCATTGAACGGCTTTAGTTCGCGGCTTCCGGGTCGCGCTTGCGCTTGTTGCCCATGCGCACGCCGATGTCCATGAGGAACTGGAAGAAACCTTCCTGATCCTCGAGCACATTGCTCCAGAACGGCGAGTGGTACAGCGCCACCGCGCCATGGACCAGCGCCCAGGCCGCGCAGTAGTGGAAGTACGGCGGCACGTCCTCGAGCTTGCCCTCGCTGATCCGCCCCTTGATCAGCTGGGTGAGGCGATCGAAGTTGGAGGCGCGGATGCTGTGCAGCTGCTCGACCATTTCCGGCACCTGGTTGCCCTTGACCACCTTCTCTTCCAGGCGGTCGAACAGGCGGTAGCGCTGTGGGTCGCGCATGCGGAACTCGAAGTAGGCGCGCGACAGGGCTTCCTTGTCGCGGTCGACGTCAGCCGAATGCAACAGCGCGTTCAGGTCACGCTCGTAGTCGAGCATCAGGCGCAGGTAGATCTCCGCCTTGGACTTGAAGTGCTTGTAGATCGTGCCTTTGCCGATACCGACGGCGTCGGCGATCATCTCGACGGTGACGCTGTCTTCACCCTGTTCGAGAAACAGCTTGAGCGCCGTGTCGAGGATCTCTTGTTCGCGACGGCGAAACTCACGGACCTTGCGAGGTTCTTTCTGCATAAAGAAGGACTGGGATGACAATCGAAGCGGATTATTATGCCTAACTGGCGGCAAATTGCACGGATCTTCCAACCATGTCTGTGTTTCTTGATGAGTTCGAGCAGGCGCCGGGCCTGTGCTACCTGAATCACGCGGCGATCGCCCCCTGGCCGCGCCGGACCGCCGAGGCCGTGGCGCGCTTCGCCCAGGATAATGTCCGCCTGGGCGCCCGCGAGTATCCCGCCTGGCTGGCCACCGAGCGCCGCCTGCGCGAACGCCTGGCACGCCTGCTGAATGCGCCCACCACCGGCGACATCGCCCTGGTGGGCAACACCTCCCAGGCGCTGTCGCTGGTGGCCTTTGGCCTGGACTGGCGGCCCGGCGACCAGGTCGTCATCAGCGACGAGGAGTTCCCCTCCAACCGCGTGGTCTGGCAGGCCCTGTCCGATCGCGGGGTCGAGGTGATCGAGGCAAGCCTGGCCGGCGCCGCCCCGGAAACGGCGCTGCTCGCCGTCTGCGGCCCGCGAACGCGCTTGCTGTCGGTCAGCGCCGTGCAGTTCGCCAGTGGCCTGCGCCTGGACCTGGCTCGCCTGGGCGCCGCCTGTCACCAGCGCGGCGTGCTGTTCTGCGTCGATGCGATCCAGCAAGTCGGCGCCCTGCCCTTCGATGTGCAGCACTACCAATGCGACTTCGCCATGGCCGACGGCCACAAGTGGATGCTCGGCCCCGAGGGGCTGGGGGTGTTCTATTGCCGCAGCGAGTTGCGCCGGCAGTTGAAGCTGCATGCCTATGGCTGGCACATGCTCGAGCACCTTGGCGACTTCGAGCGCCGCCAGTGGCAACCGGCGCGCAGTGCGCGGCGCTTCGAGTGCGGCAGCCCAAACATGCTCGGCGCCTGCGCGCTGGAGGCCAGCCTGTCGCTGCTGGAGGATGTCGGCATGACGGTGGTCGCCGAACAGTTGGAGCAGCGGATCGAGCAGCTGTATCAAGGGCTCACGGCCATCCCTGGTGCGCAGTTGCACAGCCCGGGCGATCCTTCACGGCGGGCCGGCATCGTCAGTTTCAGCCTGGACGGCCATGCCAACGCCGACATTTATCGAACCCTGAACAACAAAGGAGTGATTTGCGCCGTACGCGGCCCCGGGGTACGGTTTTCCCCACATTTCTATACCGACCACCGCCTGATCGACGAAGTACTGAGACAGGTCCGGCAGATCGCCATGCATTGAACGCGCAAGGGGCTGCGGACGTATTCCAAATCTGTTTAAAAAACGATCAATCACCGCTGGCGGGGCGCCAATCCTGGCCAATACTTGAAGTGTTGGCGCGGCGCATCCCCCCAAGTGGCGCGCCGATAAAGGTGCCCAGGGACCGTGTGCCTTTGTTTTACTCCTAATGGTCTTAACCCGGATTCCCCCCCCAGAACCCGGGTTTTTTTTGCTCGGTTCGGGAGGGTCGGCACAGCGACCTCAGATCACCCTTGCCAGCGGGAACAGTCGCTTGAAGTTGCTGGTCGTCTGCTCGGCCAGTTGCTCGTAGCTCACCCCGCGCAACGACGCCACATACTCGGCCACTTCCCGCACGTACTGCGGCAGGTTCGGCTTGCCACGGTGCGGGATCGGCGCCAGGTACGGCGAGTCGGTCTCCACCAGCAGGCGATCCACCGGCACTTGCCGGGCCACCTCGCGCAGGGCGTCGGCATTGCGGAAGGTGACGATGCCGGACAGCGAGATGTAGTAGCCCAGGTCCAGCGCGGCCTTGGCCATCGGCCAGTCCTCGGTGAAGCAGTGCAGCACCCCGGCCTGGGGCAGGTTGGCCTCGCGCAGCAGCGCCAGGGTGTCCTCGCGGGCCGCCCGGGTGTGCACGATGACCGGCTTGCCGGTCTGCCGCGAGGCCTCCAGGTGCAGGCGGAACGAGGCCTGCTGCAGCTCGGCGGCCTCCGGCTCGTAGTGGTAGTCCAGCCCGGTCTCGCCGATGGCCACCACATGCGGGTGGGCCAGTTCGCGCAGCAGCCACTCCAGCGCCGGCGTCTCGCCGGGCGCCAGGTCGAGCGGGTGCACGCCCACCGAGCAGTCCACGTCGGCATAGCGCTCGCTCAGCGCCTTGACCGCGCCGGCATTCTCGGCGCTCACGCCGATGCACAGGAAGTGCCCTACCCCGCGCTCACGGGCCGCCTGCAGGGCGGCGTCGAGAGAGCCCTGGTGGGCGCTCAGGTCGAGACGGTCGAGGTGGCAATGGGAATCTACGAGCATGGGAACACGACACACATGAATGAACGGTGGAAATCAGCGCATGCCCGGCAGCTGCACCCAGTGGGCGAGCAAGGCTTCGAGCAGCAGTACACGGTTGAGGTTGGCCTTGCCCAGCACTTTCTGGCGCTGCTCGAGGATCCACGCCTGGACCTCCAGCACCTTGCCCTGGCGGCTCTTCTGCGCCAGGTACTGCAGCACCTTGCGCATGTCGGCCAAGCCTAATCCTTCCTCATCCTGGGTCAACTGGTAGCGCAGGATCAGGTGCGACCAGTCACAGAACCAGTCGAACAGCAGCAGCAAGGGCACCGAGTTCCAGGCCTCGGCCAACTGGCTGGGCGACTGCTGCTGCTTGAGCAACTTCTTCACCCCCTCAGTCACCAGCGCCCGCTGCTCGCGCACGCCCTGGGCCTGCAGGTTCACGGCCATCAGCGGCGAACCGGCGGCCAGGGTCAGCAGCTCTTCGCGCTCTTGCTCGGCGCTGTCGACAAGGGCGGCGGCCAGCCAGGCGCGGCTCTGCTCCAGGCTCGGCTGCGGGCAGGCGACCTGCTGGCAGCGGCTCTTGATGGTCGGCAGCAGGCGGCTGGGCTGGTGGCTGACCAGCAGCAGCACGGTATCGCCGGAGGGTTCTTCCAGGCTCTTGAGCAGGGCGTTGGAGGCATTGATGTTCATCGCCTCCACCGGCTCGATCAGCACTACCTTGCGCCCGCCCTGCTGGGCGGTCTGCACAATGAACGACACCAGCTCGCGAACCTGGTCGATCTTGATCGGCTTGTCAGCCTCTTCCGGCTCCAGCACGAAGTTGTCCGGGTGGCTGCCGGCCTTGAGCAACAGGCACGACTTGCACTGGCCGCAGGCATCCAGGCCCTGTGGCTGCTGGCACAGCAGCCGTGCCATCAGGCGCTCGGCCAGGGCACGCTTGCCGATGCCCTGGGGGCCGTGCAGCAAGTAGGCATGGGCATGCTGGGCGCGCCCGGCCAATTGCTGCCAGAGCGCCTGCTGCCAGGGGTAGGCCTCAGCCACGGCAACGCTCCAGGATGCCCGGCACCAGGGCGTCGATGGCCTGCTGCACCGCGTTCAACGGCTGAGCGGCGTCCAGCAGCCGGTAGCGCTGCGGCTGCTGGCCGGCACGCTGCAGGTAGGCCTGGCGCACCGCCTCGAAGAAGGCCTGGCCTTCCTGCTCGAAGCGGTCCAGCCGGCCACGGGCCGCGGCGCGGGCCAGACCGACCTCCACGGGCAGGTCGAAGACCAGGGTCAGATCAGGACGCAGCTCGCCCTGGACGAAGGCCTCGAGGATGGCGATGCGCTCCACCGGCAGGCCACGGCCGCCGCCCTGGTAGGCATAGGTGGCGTCGGTGAAGCGATCGCACAGCACCACGGCGCCATGGGCCAGTGCTGGGCGGATGACTTCGGCCAGGTGCTGGGCACGAGCGGCGAACATCAACAGCAGCTCGGTGTCGACCGCCATGCGCTCCTCGCTCGGCGCCAGCAACAGTTCGCGGATGCGCTCGGCCAACGGCGTGCCACCGGGCTCGCGGGTCATGACCACATCGACGCCCCGCTCGCGCAGGCGTGCCGCCAGGTAGTCGCGGTTGGTGCTCTTGCCGGCGCCTTCAGGGCCTTCCAGGGTGATAAACAAACCGCTCACGAGTGTTCCTTAGTGTCTTCTGGCACCGACGTGTCGGCCGGCGCGGATTCATCGGTGGGGGCCGGCGCGTCACTTTCCGGCGCGGGCGCAGGGGCCGAGTCCGGAGTCGCCTGCGGCTCGGTCGTCGTGGGTTCGGCCTGCGGCGCGGGGCTGGAACGGTAATCCGCCCGACGCTTGAGCTGGAACTCGCGCACCGCGCTGTTGTGATCGTCCAGGTCGTCGGAGAACACATGGCTGCCGTCGCCGCGGGCGACGAAGTACAGGCTCGAGCCGTCGCTGGGGTTGAGCGCGGCGTGGATCGCCTCGCGCCCGACCATGGCGATCGGCGTCGGCGGCAAGCCGGTCATGGTGTAGGTGTTGTAGGGAGTCGGCTCGCGCAGGTCGGCGCGGGTGATCTTGCCGTTGTAGCGCTCGCCCATGCCGTAGATCACGGTCGGGTCGGTCTGCAGCATCATGCCCAGGCGCATGCGCCGCACGAACACGCCGGCGATCTGCCCGCGCTCCTGGGGAATGCCGGTTTCCTTCTCCACCAGCGAGGCCATGATCAACGCCTGGTAAGGGTCGCGATACGGCAGGTCAGTGCTGCGCTCGGCCCACTCCTTGGCCAGCACTTCGTCCAGGCGCATGTAGGCCTGCTGCAGCAGCTCGACGTCGCTCATGCCGCGCACGAAGCGATAGGTGTCGGGGAAGAAGCGGCCTTCGGGGAACACACCGGTATGGCCGAGCTTGTCCATCACCTCGGTATCGGACAAGCCTTCGAGGGTGTGCTTGAGCTTTTCATGCTTGGCCACCGCGGCACGCACCTGGCGGAAGGTCCAGCCCTCGACCAGGGTGATGTTGTACTGCACCACGTCGCCGCGCTTCCAGGCGTCGAACAGCTGCCCCACGGTCATGCCCGGGGTCACGCGGTATTCGCCGGTATGCAACGGCGTGCCCGCCATGTTGAAGCGCCAGTAAAGGCGCAGCCACAGCGGGTCGTCGAGCAGGCCTTCGCTCTGCATGCGATAGAACATACGGTTGGGCGTCGTGCCGCTGGGCACGTCGAGCAGGCGCTCCTGCGCCACTTGCAGGGGCTGCTCCAGGACCGAGTTGACCTTCCAGGCGGCCCAGCCCAGTGCCAGGCCGGCGAGGATCAAGCTCATTTCCAGCAGCAGCAGGAATTTGCGTCTCACGAATCAGGTATCCAGTAACGTACGGGCAACGGCCTGCAGTTTACGGGTGAGCGGCCCTGCCGGCCAGTTCAGCGCGGCGAATTCACGCACGGGCCAGATGCCGTAGACACTGTTGCAGACGAATACCTCATCAGCCTGCTCCAGCGCCTCCAGCGGCAAGTCCCGCACCTGGGTGGCAATGCCCAGCAACGCCGCCTGCTCCAGCAACGCCGCGCGCATCACCCCGGCCACGCCGCAACGGCTCAGCTCGGCGGTCAGCAGCACGCCGTCACGCACCAGGAACAGGTTGCTGTACACCCCTTCGATCACCCGCCCTTGGCCGTCACGCATCAAGCCTTCGGCAAACGCCGGGTCCTGCCATTCGGCGCGGGCCAGCACCTGTTCGAGGCGGTTGAGGTGTTTGAGCCCGGCCAGCAGCGGTTGTTCCGCCAGCCGCGTCTGGCAGGCGTACAAACGCACGCCCTGTTCGGCGTGTTCGGCGGGATAGGCCGGCAAGGGACTGCCCTGGAGGATGCGCCGCGCCTGGGCGCCAGCCGCCGGGGCATAGCCGCGCTGGCTGTCGCCACGGGTCAGGATCAGCTTGGCGACGCCCTCGCCCAGCAACTGGGCGAATTGCAACAGTTCATTGCGAACCAGCGTCAGGTCGGCCTCGATCGCCAGGCGCTGGCAACCCAGCGCCAGGCGGTCGAGGTGCAGGGCCAGCAGGCTGGGCCTGCCGCCGCGCACGGCGATGGTCTCGAACAGGCCATCGCCGTAGGCCAGGCCACGATTCTGCAGATTGACCGCAGCCGCGTCCTGGCCATCGATCCAGCTGTGCATCAGTCGGCGAACCGACGGAATACCAGCGAGCCGTTGGTGCCACCGAAGCCGAACGAGTTGGACAGCACCACGTCGATCGGCATGCTGCGTGCCTGGTGCGGCACGAAGTCCAGGTCGCAGCCTTCGTCGGGCTCGTCCAGGTTGATGGTCGGCGGCGCCATCTGGCTGTTGATCGCCAGGACGCTGAAGATCGCCTCCACCGCGCCGGCGGCGCCGAGCAGGTGGCCGGTCATCGACTTGGTCGAGCTGACCGCCAGCTTGTAGGCGTGCTCGCCGAACACGCGCTTGATCGCGGCCACTTCGGCGATGTCGCCGGCCGGCGTCGAGGTGCCGTGGGCGTTGATGTAGCTGACGTCCTCAGGCTGGATGCCGGCATCGCGCAGGGCGTTGGCCATGCAGCGGGCGGCGCCTTCGCCGGAATCGGGCGGCGAAGTCATGTGGTAGGCGTCGCCGCTCATGCCGAAACCGACCAGCTCGGCGTAGATGGTGGCGCCACGGGCCTTGGCATGCTCCAGCTCTTCGAGTACCAGGGCGCCGGCACCGTCGGACAGCACGAAGCCATCACGGCCCTTGTCCCACGGACGGCTGGCACGGGCCGGCTCGTCGTTACGGGTCGACAGCGCGCGGGACGCGCCGAAGCCGCCCATGCCCAGGCCGCAGGCGGCCATTTCGGCGCCGCCGGCGATCATCACGTCGGCTTCACCGTAGGCGATGTTGCGCGCGGCCATGCCGATGCAGTGGGTGCCGGTGGTGCAGGCGGTGGCGATCGCGTAGTTCGGCCCTTGCAGACCCAGGTGGATCGACAGGAAGCCGGAGATCATGTTGATGATCGAACCCGGCACGAAGAACGGCGAGATCCGGCGCGGCCCCTGCTCGTGCAGGGTCTTGCTGGTCTCTTCGATGTTGGTCAGGCCACCGATGCCCGAGCCCATGGCCACGCCGATGCGCTCGCGGTTGGCGTCGGTGATTTCCAGGCCGGCGTTGCGCACCGCCTGGAAGCCGGCCGCCAGGCCGTACTGGATGAACAGATCGAGCTTGCGGGCCTCCTTGGCCGACAGGTACTGCTCGACTTCGAAGCCCTTTACCGAGCCGCCAAAACGGGTGGAGTAGGCAGACAGATCCGTATGCTCGATCGGACCGATGCCACTGCGGCCAGCCAGAATGCCCTGCCAGGTGCTCGGTACATCGGTACCCAGTGGCGACAGCATACCCATACCAGTGACCACGACGCGTCTACGCGACACAGTACTCTCCTCATTTCCAAATTACAGAGTCTCTTGCCAGTGCACTGGCGCGGCCAATGGCCTGGCAACAGACTCCGCTGATTGCAGGGCTTGCAAAGAAAAAACCGCACGCCGGCGACGGCAGTGCGGTTTTTCCCGACAAGTAGCGTCGACTGAAACGTCTTAGGCCTGGTGGGCGTTGACGTAGTCGATGGCAGCTTGAACGGTAGTGATCTTCTCGGCTTCTTCGTCAGGGATTTCGGTCTCGAATTCCTCTTCCAGAGCCATCACCAGCTCAACGGTGTCAAGCGAATCGGCACCCAGGTCCTCAACGAAGGAAGAGGTGTTCTTCACTTCATCTTCCTTGACGCCCAGTTGCTCGGCGACGATTTTCTTGACGCGTTCTTCGATGGTGCTCATACCTAGTTTTCACTCCTAATGGACATATGTCAGGCAGCTGGCCGGTGACCAAGTTTATAGGAAGACGCCTGCTTTTCAAGCGTAACGCGCCTTCCACCAGGCCACCGGGCCCTCTGCCCGGAATCTGGTTGCAGCTTTATAACGGATTTTAGGCTCGCAGTATGACTCTTTTTTGAAGCAATCCGTCACATTGAGTTGCGGTTTTTACATGTACATCCCGCCGTTCACCGGCACGGTGGCGCCGGTGACATAGGCTGCGCCGTCGGAAGCCAGGAAGGAAACCACTTTCGCGATCTCCTCGGCCTGGCCCAGGCGGCCCAGCGGAATCTCTTTCTGCAGGGCCTCGCGCTGCGCTTCGGGCAGTTCGCGGGTCATGTCGGTGTCGATGAAGCCCGGGGTCACCGAGTTGACGGTGATGCCACGCGAGCCCACTTCACGGGCCAGGGCACGGCTGAAGCCTTCCAGGCCGGCCTTGGCGGCGGCGTAGTTGGCCTGGCCGGCGTTGCCCATGGCACCCACTACCGAGCCGATGCTGATGATACGACCCCAGCGGGCCTTGGTCATGCCGCGCAGCACGCCCTTGGACAGACGGTAGAGACTGTTGAGGTTGGTGTCGATCACGTCGAACCACTCGTCGTCCTTCATCCGCAGCATCAGGTTGTCGCGGGTGATGCCGGCGTTGTTGACCAGGATGGCCGGCGCGCCGAACTGCTCGCCGATGGCGCCCAGCACCGCATCCACGGACTCGGCGCTGGTGACGTTCAGCTCAAGGCCGGTGCCGTTGATGCCGTGCTCTTTCAGGGTGGCGGCAATGCGCTCGGCGCCCGACGCGGTGGTGGCGGTACCGATCACGGTCGCGCCCTGACGGCCCAGCTCGAGGGCGATGGCCTGGCCGATACCACGGCTGGCGCCGGTGACCAGTGCAACTTTACCTTGCAGGCTCATGCAAGCTTCTCCGAATTCAGGCCAGCGCCGCACGGGTAGCGGCGACGGCGTCTGGGGTGTTGAGGTTGTAGGTGGTCACGCCGTCGGCGCAACGCTTGTTCAGGCCGGCCAGGACCTTGCCCGGGCCACACTCGACCAGGTTCACCGCGCCGCGCTCGGCCAGGGCCTGCACGCACTCGACCCAGCGTACCGGCTGGTACAGCTGCGCCAGCAGGTCCTGCTTGAGAGCGTCGAGGTCGGCGGCGATGGCGGCGGTGACGTTCTGCACCACCGGGATCTGCGGGGCCTTCCATTCGATGGCGTTGACCGACTCGGCGAAACGCTCGGCGGCCGGCTTCATCAGCGCGCAGTGCGACGGCACGCTGACCGCCAGCGGCAGGGCGCGCTTGGCGCCGGCCTCTTTGCACAGCTCCATGGCGCGATCCACAGCCGCCTTGTTGCCGGCGATGACCACCTGGCCAGGGGAGTTGAAGTTCACCGCGCTGACCACTTGGTCTTCGGCGGCCTTGGCGCAGATCTCGACCACGACCGCGTCGTCCAAGCCGAGGATCGCGGCCATGGCGCCGTGACCGGCCGGCACGGCCTCCTGCATCAACTGACCGCGGCGCTCGACAAGGCGCACGGCGTCTTTCAGCGACAGGCTGCCGGCGGCGACCAGGGCGCTGTATTCACCCAGGCTGTGACCGGAGACGTACGCAGGCTGCGCGCCACCCTCTTCCAGCCACAGGCGCCACAGGGCGATCGAGGCGGTCAGAATGGCCGGCTGGGTCTTGTCGGTCTGGTTGAGTTGTTCTTCCGGGCCTTCCTGGACCAGCTTCCACAGGTCGTAGCCCAGCGCCTCGGACGCTTCCTTGAAGGTCTCGACGATTACCGGTTTTTCGGCGCCCAGCTCCTTGAGCATGCCCAGCGACTGGGAACCTTGACCAGGAAAGACGAATGCGAGGGATGCAGACATTGAACAAGCCCTTATGATCTTGTCGTCGGATAGGGTGCGCCAGGCCTGGGGCCGGGCGCGCAATCTGAAAGCTTGGATGGAGCGGCGGACCAAGCGGTCACATTTAAGCACTTCATGGGCGACATGCCCAAAGGCTTTGTATTTCCAGTCATGGCCTCATCGCGGGGCAAGCCCGCTCCCACGCCACTCAGGGCAACAGGTCTTCGAGGCGCCCATGCAGGCGCTGCGGCAGGTTTTCCTGGATCTCGATCAGCGCCCGCTGGATCGCGCTCTGCAAGCCCTGCACGCCCGCCGAACCATGGCTCTTGATGACGATGCCCTGCAACCCCAGGAAGCTTGCGCCATTGTGTCGCGCCGGCGCCAGGTCGGCCTGCAGGCGCTTGAGCAACGGCATGGCCATGGCCCCCGCCGCCCGCGCCAGCAGCCCGCCACGGAACAACGCCTCGATGCGCGCGCCGATCATGGTTGCCAGGCCTTCGCTGGACTTGAGCAGGATATTGCCGACAAAACCGTCGCACACCACCACATCCGCCTCGCCACGGTACAGCCCGTCACCCTCGACGAAGCCGATGTAGTTCAGGCCCCGGGCGTTCTGCAGCAGACTGGCGGCCAGCTTGACCTGCTGGTTGCCCTTGATGTCCTCGGTGCCGATATTGAGCAGTGCCACCCGCGGCCGGTGCACGCCCAGGGCCTGGGCGGCCACCGAGCCCATCACGGCGAACTGGTAGAGGTTCTCCGCGCTGCAATCGACATTGGCGCCGAGGTCGAGTAGCTGACAATAGCCGGCCTGGGTCGGAATCGCCGCCACCATCGCCGGGCGATCGATACCAGGCAGGGTCTTGAGCACCAGGCGCGACAGGGCCATGAGCGCACCGGTATTGCCGGCACTCACGCAGGCCTGGGCCTTGCCATCACGCACCAGTTCGAGGGCGACGCGCATCGACGAGTCCGGCTTGCCCCGCAACGCCTGCGATGGCCGCTCGTCCATGCCGATCACTTCGCTGGCCGCGACAATCTGCAGGCGCGCGCGATCCGCAGCCGCAAGGCCGCTGACGAGATCTTCAAGGAGGGAGGGTTGACCGACGAGGGTCAGGTGCAGCGAGGGGGTAGCCGAAAGGCAGGCAATGCTAGCCTGGACAATGTTGCGGGGACCGAAGTCCCCGCCCATTGCGTCGATCGCGATGATCTGAGCGGACAAGGATTACTCGTCGGCGCCCTTGTCGATCACTTTGCGACCACGGTATACGCCTTCTGGCGATACGTGGTGACGCAGGTGTACTTCACCGGTGCTCTTCTCTACCGACAGAGCTTCTGCCGACAGGGCGTCGTGCGAACGGCGCATGTCACGGGCAGAGCGGGATTTTTTGTTCTGCTGAACAGCCATAATTGATTAACTCCTAAACGTTTGGGTCACGCTTTAACTGCGCCAATACACTGAACGGGTTGGACCGCGATACCTCGTCCTTGCTCGGCTCGGGCTCATCGAGTCCCGCCGGCTGCTGGCATTCTTCCGGATGATGAGCAGGCACGATCGGCAGGGCGAGCAACAGCTCTTCCTCGACCAACGCCTGCAGATCCAAAGGATCTTCGCCCAGTTCCAGCACGTCATAGCCTTTCGGCAACGACTGGGTGTTCGCACCCTCCTTCACCACGGCGTATGTGCATTCGCTGTGGATCGGCAGGGTGACCAGCTCAAGACAACGCTGGCAAACCATCTTGACTTCGACGTCCAGCGCGCTGTGGATAACCACCACGTGCTGTTCATCTCGTTCAAAATCGAACTTCGCCTGCACCGTACCGACATTGTCGGAAAGCGGGTCGCAGAGTCTTTCCAAATCAGCGAGTTGCAGCGAACCTTCGAGGGTTACGCCACGATCAGCCAATTTGCGCGGGTCAACGTGAGGTGGAATCGGGTCATTCAACATAGGCGCAGCATTCTAGGGATGCACCCCCTCCCTGTCAAAGGAAATTAGGTGCCATCTCGCATGTTAGAATTCGGGGTAATTGCCCAGGAGTCTACCATGCTTCCCTTGTTACTGGCTTCCAGCTCTGCGTACCGCCGCGAACTGCTCACCCGCCTGCGCCTGCCCTTCACCTGGGCGAGCCCCGACCTTGACGAACGGCGCCTCGATGGCGAGCCCGCCGTCGAGCTGGTCCGCCGCCTGGCCCGACAGAAGGCCGAGGCCCTGGCCGCCAGCCACCCCGACCACCTGATCATCGGTTCCGACCAGGTGGCGGTACTGGGCGAGCAGATCCTCGGCAAGCCCCACACCTTCGAGCGCGCCTGCGAGCAATTGCTGGAGGCCAGCGGGCAGCAGGTCACCTTCCTCACCGGGCTGGCACTGCTGAACAGCGCCACCGGCCACTGCCAGGTCGATTGCGTACCGTTTACCGTGACGATGCGCGAGCTGGATCGGGAGCGCGTGGAGCGCTACGTGACGGCCGAGCAGCCGCTGGACTGCGCCGGCAGCTTCAAGGCGGAGGGATTGGGGGTCAGCCTGTTCCAGAGCACCCATGGCTGTGATGCCACGAGCCTGATCGGACTGCCTCTGATTAGACTGGTGGACATGCTGCACAAGGAAGGTGTGCATGTGCCTTGAACATGCAATCGCGGGGCAAGCCCGCTCCCACGAGACCGATGAGCGCCCCGTGGGAGCGGGCTTGCCCCGCGATGAATGCCACGCCGATTCAGCTCAACGCAGCGAAGGCCCCTGGAAGCCCATGTACAGCGCCAGACGCTCCGCCACGCTGGCGCCGATGCGCTTGGAGAAGCGATCGAACGGCGACTCCTGCACGGTGAAGTCCACCAACTCCTTCTCGCCCACGATGTCGCGAGCGACATAGCTGGCACTGCCCAGCCCGTCCACCAGCCCCAGCGCCTTGGCCTGCTCGCCGGACCAGATCAGCCCGCTGAACAACTCCGGATGTTCCTTATCCTTCAACCGCTCACCCCGCCCCTGCTTGACCATGGCGATGAACTGGCGATGCGTGGTATCCAGCACACCCTGCCAGAACGCGGTCTCCTCGGGCTTCTGCGGCGAGAACGGATCGAGGAAGGCCTTGTGCTCGCCGGCGGTGTAGGTGCGACGCTCCACCCCCAGCTTGTCCATGGTCCCGACGAAGCCGTAACCGGCCGCGGTGACACCGATGGAACCGACCAGACTGGCCTTGTCGGCATAGATCTCGTCGGCGGCACTCGCGATGTAGTAGGCCCCGGACGCACCCAGGTCGGCGATCACCGCATACAGCTTGATGGCCGGATACTCGGCGCGCAGACGACGGATCTCGTCATACACGTAGCCCGACTGCACCGGACTGCCGCCCGGGCTGTTGATGCGCATGACCACGGCCTTGGTCTTCGGATCCTTGAACGCCTCGCGCAGACTCTTGACGATATTGTCGGCGCTGGCCGGCTCCTGGTCGGCGATCACCCCGCGCACCTCGACCAGCGCGGTATGGTTGCCGCTGCGCGAGGCCGCCTTGTCCACATCCATCAACGGCGTGAACAGGAACAGGATGCCGAACAGGTAAACGAAGGTCAGCAGCTTGAAGAAGATCCCCCAGCGCCGCGCCCGGCGCTGCTCCTGGACGCCGGCCAGCAAGGTCTTCTCCAGCAGCTTCCAGCTCTTGCGCTCCTCGCCAGTGTCGTCCGGCTCGGGCGCCTTCCATTCGTCAGTCATGCTCACCTACCTTGGAAATTGATCTGCGCAGGCTCGGCCAGCCATTCGCGCAACTGGGAAAAATGCTCGATGCACACCTGCGGGCCGTATTCGGCCAGGGCCTGCAGCGACATGGCGCCGTAGCCCACGGCAACCGAATGCATGCCGGCATTGCTGGCCATCTGCAGGTCGAACGCCGAATCTCCGACCATCAGCGCCCGCCCGGGTTCGACCCGACAATGGGCGAGAATCTCTTCGAGCATCAGCGGATGCGGCTTGCCACGGGTTTCGTCGGCAGCCCGGGTGATGTCGAAATAGCCTTCCCAGCCATTGGCCTTGAGCACGCGATCCAGGCCGCGCCGCGCCTTGCCGGTGGCCACCGCCAGACGATACCCCTCGGCACGGAACGCTTCCAGCGACTCGACCACGCCGTCGAACAACGGCGAAGGCTGCTGGTCCAGCGCCATGTACACGTCGGCGTAGTGCTGACGGAACGCCTCGACCTGCGGCACATCGAGGTGCGGGTACAGGGTGGCGATCGCCTCCCCCAGCGCCAGGCCGATGATGCCCTTGACCGCCTCGTCGCTGCTGGCGGCCTCGCCGGCACGCCCGGCGGCCACGTTCATCGCCTCGACGATGCGCCCGATGGAATCGGCCAGGGTGCCGTCCCAGTCGAAAATCAGCAGGTCATAACTTTTATTCATGGATCAGGACGCCAGCCGCTCGATGGTCTTGGCCCACATCTCGTCCACCGGTGCCTCGAGCTTGAGCTCGCCACCGTCGGGCAGCGGCACGGTCAGCTGATAGGCATGCAGGAACAGACGCTTGCCGCCCAGCTCGCGGATCTCGCGGGTGAAGTCTTCATCGCCGTATTTGCTGTCGCCGGCGATCATGTGCCCGGCATGCAGGGTATGCACACGGATCTGGTGGGTACGCCCGGTGATCGGCCGCGCCTCGACGATGGTGGCGAACTCGCCGAAACGGCGCAGCACGCGGAACATCGTCAGCGCGTCCTTGCCCTCGTCGTTGACCTCGACCATGCGCTCGCCGGAACGCAGGTTGCTCTTCTGCAGCGGCGCATTGACCTGCTTCTTGGAGGTCGGCCAGTGGCCGCGCACCAACGCCATGTAGCGTTTGTCCACGCCATCGCCGCGCAGGGCGGCGTGCAGGTGGCGCAGCATGCTGCGCTTCTTGGCGATCATCAGCAGGCCCGAGGTGTCGCGGTCCAGACGATGCACCAGCTCCAACTCCTTGGCGTCCGGGCGCAGCTGACGCAGCGCCTCGATCACGCCGAAACTCAGGCCGCTGCCGCCGTGCACGGCGATGCCGGCCGGCTTGTTCATCACGATCAGCGCCTTGTCCTCGTAGACAATGGCCGCCTCCAGGCGCTGCAGCAGCCCCTGGGCCACCGGCGCCGGCTCGTCGCGCTCAGGCAGGCGCACCGGCGGCACGCGTACGATATCGCCGGCCTGCAGCTTGTACTCGGGCTTGATCCGGCCCTTGTTGACCCGCACCTCACCCTTGCGCAGGATGCGGTAGACCAGGGTCTTGGGCACGCCCTTGAGGGCCGTGATGAGGAAATTGTCGATGCGCTGGCCGGCAAGCTCCGGCGGGACTTCGATCAGCTGAACGCCGGAAGTCGGGGGGGTATTGGTCGTCATGGCGGGATCATAACAATTTTTTATGGAATTGAAGCACTTAATCATTGCTGCTATAGTCGCGAACGCCGCCAAAAGCGGCAGGCCAGCGGCACCAGGCTCTACGCCGGCCCTGACCATCGCAATTCCCGAGGACGCGAGGCCGTCCTACGGAGCGTTCGCCAGTTTAACTAAATGCCTGGAATCGCCACCAGCGCTGTGTAGAGAAGACCGAAAAAAAACGACAAGTGCGGTGTTTCACCTGCTTACCCGATTCTTTTCGCCGTACCTCTGCCCGCCACCGTCGTTTCCGCGCATTCGGGCGAATGCTTCGGAAATACCTGCCTTGGATATGTTATGGCGCCAGCCCGGAACCGGGCTGGCGAAAAATGCAACCCGTTGCGGATTCAGCGCGCGGCAGCACCGAATTTTCAAGGGATACGTGCAGGGTGGAGACGTACAGCCCTCGGACCGTGTGGCACCGAACCCGCACCAGCGCCCCACTCAACGGGCGATGAGCGGACAAGGTCCTGAACAGACGCCCTCGTGGCGTCCACGGACGACCGGTTGATTCCTCCTCCTGACTGAGTGCACCAGGCCCGCTCGATTGATTCGGATAACCTTCGAAAAGCTCGACAGGTCTTTTGGCACCGCAAAACAGGACGCGTCGTCGCGACAACGGCAGGCTGGGCAACCGGCTGGTGCCGAACGTCGCCAGACACGGGGGTGGCCCGCCACCCTTTGCGCACCTTGGCACCGACCCTGAGAAGTCGTGTGTGCCGCACGCCGTTTCCGGCAGCCCGGAAACCGACGGTACAACATGAAAAGAATGCTGATTAACGCAACTCAGCCCGAAGAGTTGCGTGTAGCCCTGGTGGACGGCCAACGTCTCTACGACCTGGACATCGAGTCCGGCGCCCGCGAGCAGAAAAAGGCCAACATCTACAAAGGCAAGATCACCCGGATCGAGCCCAGCCTCGAAGCCGCCTTCGTCGACTTCGGCTCCGAACGTCACGGCTTCCTGCCACTGAAGGAAATCTCCCGCGAATACTTCAAGAAAGCCCCTGAAGGCCGGGTCAACATCAAGGAAGTCCTGAGCGAAGGCCAGGAAGTCATCGTCCAGGTCGAGAAGGAAGAGCGCGGCAACAAAGGCGCCGCCCTGACCACCTTCATCAGCCTGGCCGGCCGCTACCTGGTGCTGATGCCCAACAACCCGCGCGCCGGTGGCATCTCCCGCCGCATCGAAGGCGAAGAGCGCAACGAACTGCGCGAAGCGCTGAACGGCCTGACCGTTCCGGGCGACATGGGCCTGATCGTGCGCACCGCGGGCCTGGGCCGCAGCAGCGAAGAAATGCAGTGGGACCTCGACTACCTGCTGCAGCTGTGGACCGCCATCAAGGAAGCCTCGCAAGACCGCGCCGCGCCGTTCCTGATCTACCAGGAAAGCAACGTCATCATCCGCGCCATCCGCGACTACCTGCGCCAGGACATCGGCGAAGTGCTGATCGACAGCATCGACGCCCAGGAAGAAGCCCTGACCTTCATCCGCCAGGTGATGCCGCAGTACGCCAGCAAGGTCAAGCTGTACGAAGACAGCGTGCCGCTGTTCAACCGCTTCCAGATCGAAAGCCAGATCGAAACCGCCTTCCAGCGCGTGGTCGACCTGCCGTCCGGCGGCTCGATCGTCATCGACCCGACCGAAGCCCTGGTGTCCATCGACATCAACTCGGCGCGCGCCACCAAAGGCAGCGACATCGAAGAAACCGCCCTGCAGACCAACCTGGAAGCGGCCGAAGAGATCGCCCGCCAGCTGCGCCTGCGCGACATCGGCGGCCTGATCGTCATCGACTTCATCGACATGACCCCGGCCAAGAACCAGCGCGCCGTCGAAGAGCGCGTGCGTGAGTGCCTCGAGGCCGACCGTGCCCGCGTGCAGGTAGGCCGCATCTCGCGCTTCGGCCTGCTGGAAATGTCCCGTCAGCGCCTGCGTCCATCGCTGGGCGAAAGCAGCGGCATCGTCTGCCCGCGCTGCTCCGGCACCGGCATCATCCGTGACGTCGAGTCGCTGTCGCTGGCGATCCTGCGCCTGATCGAAGAAGAAGCACTGAAGGACCGCACCGCCGAAGTACGCGCCCAGGTGCCGATCCCGGTCGCCGCCTTCCTGCTCAACGAGAAACGCAACTCGATCACCAAGATCGAACTGCGCACTCGCGCACGCATCATCATCCTGCCGAACGATCACCTGGAAACCCCGCACTTCGAAGTCCAGCGCCTGCGCGACGACAACCCGGACGTGCTGAACAACCAGTCCAGCTACGAGATCGCCTCGGCCGAGACCGAAGAAGCGCCGCAGCCGACCGCCACCCGCACCCTGGTACGCCAGGAAGCCGCGGTCAAGACCGCGCCGGCCCGCGCCAACGCCCCGGTGCCAGCCGCCGCTGAAGAGCAGCCGGCTCCAGCCGCGCCGGTTGCCGCCCCTGCCGCCGCCGAGCCGAGCCTGTTCAAGGGCCTGGTGAAGTCGCTGGTCAGCCTGTTCGCCGGCAAGGAAGAACCTGCCGCCGCACCGGCCGCCGCCACCGAGAAGCCAGCCACCGAACGCTCGCCACGCAATGAAGAGCGTCGCAACGGTCGCCAGCAGAGCCGCAACCGCAACGGCCGTCGCGAAGAAGACCGCAAGCCACGCGAAGAGCGCGGCGAGCGCGCCCCGCGTGAAGAGCGTCAGCCTCGCGAAGAGCGTGCCCCGCGTGAAGAACGCGCGCCACGTGAAGAGCGTCAACCGCGCCAGCCGCGTGAAGACCGCCGTGGCAACCGCGAAGAGCGCGTGCGCGAACTGCGCGAGCCGCTGGACGCCGCACCGGTCGCCCGCGAAGAACGCGCCCCGCGTGAAGAGCGTGCGCCACGCGAAGAACGCGTAGCCCGTGAAGAGCGCGCCCCACGCGAAGAGCGTGCACCGCGTGAAGAGCGCGCTCCTCGCGAAGAGCGTGCACCGCGTGAAGAACGTGCTCCTCGCGAAGAGCGCGCACCGCGTGAAGAACGCGCCCCTCGTGAAGAACGCGCCCCTCGTGAAGAGCGTGCACCGCGTGAAGAACGCGCCCCTCGCGAAGAGCGTGCGCCACGTGAGGAACGCGCCCCACGCGAAGAGCGCCAGCTGCGCCCTGAGGTGCAGGCCGCCGAACAGGCCGTGGAGCTCGCCGAGGAGCAACTGCCGAACGAAGAGCTGCTGCAGGACGAGCAGGAAGGCGCCGATGGCGAGCGTCCACGCCGCCGCTCCCGTGGCCAGCGTCGTCGCAGCAACCGTCGTGAGCGCCAGCGCAACGCCAATGGCGAGCTGATCGACGGCGGCGACGAAGACGCCGGCGAAGAGCAGCCACAACAGCACCAGGCCACCGAGCTGGGTGCCGAACTGGCCGCCGGCACTGCCGTCATCGCTGCCGTTGCCACCAGCAACATCAGTGCCGACGCCGAGGCCGAAGCCAACCAGCAGGCCGAACGTGCCAGCGCCGCTGTCGCCGAGACCCAGGTGGAAATCACCGAAGTCGTGGCCGAGCAGGTCGCCATCGCCCCGGTGGTCGAGCAGCCTGTCAGCGAGCCAGTGGTCGCCGCCGAGCCGAGCATCGAGCCTGTCGTCGAAGTGGCGCCGCAGCCTGTGGTCGAAGAAGCCGCCGCCGAGCAGCCGGCCGCCGTTGTCGAGGCAGCTGTCGAGCCTGCAGCGGTCGTGGAAGCCCCTGTGGTGGAAGCGGGCGAGATCGAGAAGGCACCGGTTGCCGAAGCGGTCGAAGCCCAGGCGCCAGTCGCCGAGCAACCTGCTCCGGTGATCGAAGCCGTCGAAGCCCAGCCTGAAGTGGTCGAAGCCCCGGTGGCCGAGCCTGCGCCAGCCGTGGTTGCCGAAGAAGCGCCGGTCGAGCCGTCCACCATCATGCTGCCGAACGGCCGTGCGCCGAACGATCCGCGTGAAGTGCGTCGCCGCAAGCGTGAAGCCGAAGCAGCCGCTGCTGCCCTGGCCGCCGCCGCCCCGGCCGAAGCCCTGGAAACCGCTGACGAGCACAAGCCTCATCACGGTTGATAGCCTCGGCTGAATGAAAAAGCCCCGCCAGTGCGAACTGGCGGGGCTTTTTCTTTGCCGGTGTGGATGGCACCGGCTCTGCCGGTGATCGCGGGGCAAGCCCGCTCCCACGCCACCGTCCCGCGGCTGAGAGGGACTGCGTGGGAGCGGGCTTGCCCCGCGATAGGGCCGGCCCAGGCCACCCCATCAGTACAGGTTCGGCTCCATCTCCAGCTCCACCCCGAAGCGCTCGAGGATATCCGCCTGGATCCGCCGCGCCAGGGCATGCAACTGCGCCCCGCTCGCCTGGCCGTAGTTCACCAGCACCAGCGACTGCAAGCGGTGCACCCCGGCATCGCCATCGCGATAGCCTTTCCACCCCGCCTGCTCGATCAACCAGCCGGCCGCCAGCTTCACCCGGCCATCGGCCTGGGGATAGGCCACCACGCCGGGATGCCCGGCACGGATACGCTCGGCCAACTCAGCGGGCACCACCGGGTTCTTGAAGAAGCTCCCGGCATTCCCCAGCTCAGCCGGATCCGGCAGCTTTTCCCGACGGATACTGCAGATCGCGTCGCTGATCGCCTGCGCGGTCGGCTGCTCGACGCCCTGCTCCGCCAGGCGCTGACGCACCGGGCCGTAATCCAGGTGTGCCTGCAAGGTACGATTCAAGGCAAAGCGCACCCGCACAATCAGCCAGCGCCCAGGGCTGCGCTTGAACAGGCTGTCGCGATAACCGAACGCGCACTCCTCCAGCGAGAAATCCCGCAGCTCGCCGGTCTCGCGGTCCAGCGCGGTCAGGCCGGCGAACACATCCTTGATCTCCACGCCATAGGCACCGACGTTCTGCATCGGCGCGGCGCCCACGGTGCCGGGGATCAAGCTGAGGTTTTCCAACCCGCACAAGCCCTGCCCAAGGCTCCACTGCACGAACGGGTGCCAAGGCTCGCCGGCCTCGGCCTCCACCACCACCCGCTCGCCATCGTCGCTGAGCAGGCGTCGGCCACGGCTGGCCATGTGCAGCACCAGGGCCTCGACATCGCGGGACAGCAGCAGGTTGCTGCCGCCGCCGATCACCAGCACCGGCACCTGCCGCTCGGCGGCCTGGGCCAGGGCCTGGCGGACTTCGCCGTCGTCATGGGCCTGGGTGAAGTAGCGGGCACTGACATCGATACCGAAGGTGTTGTAGGGCTTGAGCGACACGCGCTCCTGCCAGTGCGCCGTCATAACCGCCCCTTGATTTCCACGACCAGCTCGCGGCAGGCCGCCTCGATCAGGTCCAGGACCTGCTCGAAGCCTTCGGCACCGCCGTAGTAAGGGTCCGGCACTTCGTCCAGGGCCGCGCCATAGCGGCGCAGGAACAGGTCGAGCTCGCCCTTGGCGTTGTGCGGGCGCAGGACCTGCAGGTTGCCCAGGTTGCTCTTGTCCATGGCCAGGACCAGGTCGTACTCGGCGAAGTGCGCAGCCTTGACCTGCTGGGCACGCTGGCGCGACAGGTCGTAGCCACGGGCCAGGGCGGCCTTGCAGGTACGGCTGTCGGGCGCCTTGCCGACATGCCAGTCGCCGGTGCCGGCGGAGGCCACCTGCACCAGATCACCCAGGCCTGCGGCCTCGAGCTGGTGGCGCAGCACGCCTTCGGCGGTCGGCGAGCGGCAGATATTGCCGAGGCAGACGAACAAAACGCGCATCAGGCCTCCAGCAAGCGCCTTACGCGCTCCAGGTCTTCAGGGGTGTCCACACCCACCGCCGGCGCCTCGATGGCGTCGGCGACATGGATGCGCACGCCGTGCCACAGGGCGCGCAACTGCTCGAGCGATTCGGTCTGCTCCAGCCAGCACGGGCCCCAGGCGACGAAGTCCTGGAGGAAGCCCACGCGGTAGGCATACATGCCGATATGGCGGCGATAGGGCACGCCCTCCGGCAGCTGGTCGCGGCCGTTGGCGAAGGCGTCGCGGGCCCAGGGCAGCGGCGCGCGGCTGAAGGTCAGGGCCAGGCCGTGCTTGTCGCTGACCACCTTGACCGCGTTGGGGTTGAAGATGGTTTCCGGGGCGTGGATCGGCTCGGCCAGGGTGGCGATGCCGGCTTCCGGGTGCGCGGCGAGGTTGGCCGCCACCTGGTCGATGATCACCGGCGGAATCAGCGGCTCGTCGCCCTGCACGTTGACCACGATGGCATCGGCGGCCAGACCCAGCTGAGCAGCCACCTCGGCCAGGCGATCGGTGCCCGACTCATGGTCGGCGCGGGTCAGCAGCACCTCGGCGCCGAACGCCCGGCAGGCCTCGACGATGCTGGCATCGTCGGTGGCGATGACCACGCGACTGGCGCCGCTCTTGCCCGCCTGCTCCCACACATGCTGGACCATCGGCTTGCCGGCGATCGGCAGCAATGGCTTGCCCGGCAGGCGCGTGGAGCGCAGCCGGGCGGGAATCACCACGGTGAAGTCCAGGCTCATTTGTCCAGGCGCTCTTCGTCGGTCAGGGTGCGCGCTTCGCTTTCCAGCATCACCGGGATGCCGTCGCGGATCGGATAGGCCAGGCCCGCGCCCTTGCTGATCAGCTCGGTCTTGTCGGCGCTGAGCTTGAGCGGGCCCTTGGTGATCGGGCAGGCCAGGATATCGAGCAGTTTGGTGTCCATGGAGGTGTCCTTGCAACGGAAAATGAAAAAAGGCTCAGGGGCGGCCGGGCAGCAGGCGGTCGAGCTGGGCGTCGAACCAGGCGCTGAAGGCGGGCGTCGGCACGGCGTCGACCGCCAGGTACCACCAGTCGTCGGCGGCGAAGGGCCGGCATTTCACCGCATCCTTCTCGGTCATCACCAGTGGCAGCGGTGGGCTGAACGACAGCACTTCACGGCTGTAGGGCGCATGGTCGGCGAAAGGGTGCGGCACCGGCTGCCAGTGTAGCCCCAGCAGGGTGTTGAAGAAACGTTGCGGATTGCCGATGCCGGCCACGGCGTGCAGCGCCTGGCCAGGCGGGAACAGGTCGAGCTCGCGGCGCTCGCCGCTGCGCAGGTTGATCAGCGCCGAAGGCTGCAGGCGGAAGGCGAAGCCGTCGTCGCGGTCGCTTTCGGCGCCGTTGAACAGCACCGCGTCCGCCTCGCCCAAGCGCTCGGCCGGCTCGCGCAACGGGCCGGCCGGCAGGCAGCGGCGATTGCCCAGGCCCCGGGCGGCGTCGATCAGCACCAGCTCCAGGTCGCGGGCCAGGCGGTAATGCTGCATGCCGTCGTCGCACAGGATCAGGTCGGGCGCGTCGCTGGCCAGCAAGGCCTGCACGGCACGGGAGCGGTCGGGGTCGA
Organism: Pseudomonas sp. BW16M2; assembly: GCF_014268865.1. Taxonomy (NCBI): domain Bacteria; kingdom Pseudomonadati; phylum Pseudomonadota; class Gammaproteobacteria; order Pseudomonadales; family Pseudomonadaceae; genus Pseudomonas; species Pseudomonas sp. BW16M2. The sequence goes on from NZ_JABWRI010000044.1 coordinate 25,213, forward strand.
TCACCAGCGGCACGCCGGTGCGCTGGACGATCAGCAAGGGCTCGTCACCAGCCTGATGCGCAGGCTGGTCAGCCTGGACACGCCAAGGATGTTGCGGCGGCTTGGCGCCATAGCCACGGCTGACCACGCCGACCTTGAGCCCCTGCCGGCGGCAGTGCTCGATCAGCCAGAGGATCATCGGTGTCTTGCCGGTACCACCGACGGTGATGTTGCCCACCACGATCACCGGGACCGGGGCGCGGTAGCTGGGGCTTTCGCCGCTGAGGAAGCGCGCGCGCTTGCGCGTCACCACGCGGCGGTACAGCGCCTCCAGCGGGCGCAACAGGGCAAGCGCCGGGTGCCCGGCGTACCAGGCGGCGAGCAGACGGTCGGCGAAGGCCATCAGGGCTTGCCCTGCGCGGCCTCGACGGTGGTCATGCGCAACTTGCTGAAGCCGAGCTTGCCGGCCGCGTCCATTGCGGTGATCACAGCCTGGTGCGGGGTCTTGCCGTCGGCGCTGATGGCCAGCGGCAGGGTGATGTCACCGCCGGATTCCTTCTCGATCGCCTCGGTCAGGGTGTCCAGGTCGCTCTTGGGCAGCAGGTGGTTGTTCACCGAGTACACGCCATCGGCGCTGATGGAGATCTCCACCAGCTTGCCCTGGTCGGCCGGCGGCTGCTCGGCGCTGCTGGCCTCGGGCAGCTCTACGCGCAGCTGGGTCTCGCGGGTGAAGGTGGTGGTGACCACGAAGAACAGCAGCAGCACGAACACCACATCGATCAACGACGCCAGGTTGATGTCGACGTTCTCGCGCTGGCGATTGCGCCGGAACTTCACGCCTTGCCTCCGGCCACTTCCACTTCGCGGTCACCCTGCAGCACTTCCACCAACTTGATCGCCTCCTGCTCCATGCCCACCACCAGCTCATCGATGCGGCGCAGCAGGAAGCGGTGGAAGAACACCGCCGGGATACCGACCATCAGGCCGGCCGCGGTGGTGACCAGGGCCTTGGAGATCCCCCCGGCCAGGACGGCGGCGTTGGCGGTCATCTGCGAGCCCATGAAGGCGCTGAAGATGTCGATCATGCCCAGCACGGTGCCCAGCAGGCCCAGCAGCGGGGCCATGGCGGCGATGGTGCCGAGGGTGCTGATGTAGCGCTCCAGCTCGTGGATGACCCGCGAGGCGGCTTCCTCGATGCACTCCTTCATGATCTCGCGGCCGTGGCGCGAGTTGGCCAGGCCCGCGGCGAGGATCTCGCCCAGCGGCGAGTCGGCGCGCAGGGCCTTGAGCTTGTCACTGGTGAGTTGCTTGTCCTTGATCCACATCCACACCTGGCCCAGCAGGTGCGGCGGGGTGACACGGCTGGCGCGCAGGGTCCACAGGCGCTCGACGACGATCGCCATGGCGGCGATGGAGCTCAGGATGATCGGCAGCATCATCCAGCCACCGGACTTGACCAATTCCCACACAGTTAGCATCCCCTCGGAAAAAGGCCGCCACTCTACCATAGGACCGCCTGGGGCTCATCTGCCGGAGGTCAGGGAATTCCTGTGTTGTCCTGGCGAGCCCGGGGCTGCTTTGAAGTCCCCCGGCTCAATCCTCGACGGAGCGCCAGAACCGCCGCTCCCTGCGCACACCCTCCACCCCACCTTTGCTCCCCAGCACCAACCGCAACGCCCCCTCCACCGCCGTGTCATGCACCACCACCCCATGCCGTCGATAGCGCTCGATCACCTGCCCATGGGGATGCCCGAAACCATTGTGCCGCCCCCGGGAAATCAGCACCCCGCGCGGCGCCGTGGCCTGGACGAACGGCTCGCTGGACGACGTGCGGCTGCCATGGTGCGGCGCCTGCAGCCAATCCACCCGAGGATCGACGGTCGCGGCCAGCCACGCCCGCTCCGCGCCGGCCTCCATGTCCCCGGCCAGCAGCAGGCGTTCGCCCTTGGCCTGCACCCGCAACACACAGGAGCGCTCGTTACTGGAAGCCCCCTGCGGCCAGTGCCAGAGCTCGAAATCGACGCCATCCCACTGCCAGCGCTCGCCGCTGCGGCACAGCGAGGCCGCTTCCAGCCCGGCAACCTCGCCGGCCAGCACCCGCGCCACCGGCACCCCACGCCGCACTGCCGCCGCCCCACCGGCATGGTCGGCATGGCCATGGCTGATCAGCATCACATCCAGCGCCTTCACCCCAAGCTTGCGCAAGGTCGGCAGCACCACCGTTTCGCCCAGGTCACTACCACCCTGGGCCGGGCCTGCGTCATACAGCAGCGCGTGATTGCGGGTGCGCAGCAGCACCGCCAGGCCCTGCCCCACATCCAGCTGCCAGACCTCCACTTGCCCCGGCGGCACCTGTTCGCGTGGCGCCCACAGCGCCAGCAGCATGACCGCACCCGGCGCCCGCAACGGCACGCCCCGGGGCAGCAACACCAGCAAGGCGCCCAGGCACACCAGCAGCCAGGCCCACAACGGCAGTGGCTCGGCTATCCAGGCCGGCTGCAGGCCCGCCAATCGCGTCAGCACGGCAAACAAGCCGTCCAACGACAGGCCCGCCAGCCACAGCATCCCCTCCCCCAGCCCAGGCACCGGCAACAGGGCCGTGCCCAGCAACGCCAGAGGCAGCACGCCCAGGCTGAGCCACGGCACGGCCAGCAAGTTGGCCAGCGGCGCACTGAGGCTGACGGGCAAACCCAAGGCCAGCAGCACCGGCAACAACCCCACGGCGATCACCCACTGGGCGCGGGTCCAGGCCTGCCAGGGCCGCCAGGCGCCCAGTCGGGCGGCAAAACACAACACCAGCACCGCCACGGCAGCGAACGACAGCCAGAACCCCGGCAACAAGCTGGCCAGCGGCTCGACCAGCAGCACGCCCGACAGCGCCATCAGCAACGGCACCCAGGCGCCCAGATGGCGAAAGCGCAAGCGCCAGAGCAGCACCACCGCCAGCATCAGGCACGCCCGCTGCACCGGCACGCCGAACCCCGCCAGCCAGCCGTAACCCAGTGCCGCCGTCATCGCCAGGCCGCAAGCCCAAGGCAGCCACGGCAACCGCCGGGGCCAGGCCCCCAGGCGCGCCAGCCCCGCCACCAACCCGTAGACCAGTCCAGCCAGCAAGCCGATGTGCTGCCCGGAAATCACCAGCAGGTGCACCGTGCCGGTGGCCTGCAGCACCTGCCAATCCTCCCGCGCCAAGCCTGCGCCATCCCCGAGCACCAGGGCCGCCAACGCCGTCTCCCGGCCATGGGCATCGGTGGTCAGCAAGCGTTGACGCAGGCCGTCGCGCCAACTGCTGGCCGCCTCGCCCTGGCGCGTACCGGCCTTGACCGTGCCGGTGGCACCGACCCGCCGCGCCAACAGCGTGGCCTCCCGATCGGGGCCATGGGGGTTGAGCAGGCCCTGCGGCCGACGCAGGTTGACCGCCAGCCGCCAGTACTCCCCCGCCCGCAGCGGCGGCCCGTCGAACCAGCTCAGTTGCACACGTTGCGGCAACCGGGCCCGGCGCGACTGCGGCTGCTCCAGCTCGAAACGCACGCCGCGCTCGGTACGGGTCGGCAGGCCGACCACTCGCCCCTCCAGCCACAGCGTGCGACCGTCCAGCGCGGCCGGCAGGCGGTCGTCCAGGGCCTGCTGCGCCGACCAGCAGGCCCAGCACACACCCAGCACCCACCAACCCAACGGCCTGGCCCGGGTACGTAGGCAGGCCAGGGCCAGCAAGAGCAATGGAATCAGCCATCCGACCGGTGGCAAGGCCGGTAAAAAACGCAGGCTCAACAGCCCGAGGACCAGCGCCAGCATCCCTGTGCGCATGAGATAGAGCTCCAGAAGCGAAAACGGCCCCTGAGGCTTAGCCGATTGGCGGGAAAAACCTGCTAATCAATTGTCACAAACTCTGAACGAGGCTGCGCTTCAATCAAGGCATACTGACGCCCTTCAACCCCGCCGGGAGCCCACATGCCGCGCCGTCTGTTCAAACGCTACATGCCGGACCCGACCAGCATCCGCGAACACAAGTCCTTACGCTTTTTCGGCAAGCTGCTGCACGACCCCAACCTGTGGCACCTGAATCGCCATTCGGTGGCGCGGGCCATGGGCGTCGGCCTGTTCGCGGCGCTGATCCCGATTCCCATGCAGATGCTGCTGGCCGCCGCGCTGGCGATCCCGGTGCGCGGCAACCTGCCGATCGCGGTGAGCCTGGTGTGGCTGACCAATCCGCTGACCATGCCGCCGGTGTTCTTCGTCACCTACATGACCGGCGCCTGGCTGATGCAGGTGCCGCCGCGCACGCTGCCCGACGAGATCACCGTCGACTGGGTCACCGACCAGCTGGCGACGATCTGGCAACCGTTCCTGCTGGGCTCGGTGGTGTGCGGGGTGGTGCTCGGCGTGCTCGCCTACTTCACCACCATGGGCTACTGGCGCTGGTGGGTGGGCCGGCAGTGGCGCCGGCGCCAGTGCCGCTGTGCCCTCACCCGCAGCTCAGGCACGCATGCCGCGGCCGCTGACCAGCAGGCGCACGCACAGCAGGTAGAGCAGCGCGGTGGCCACCAGCATGAAGCTGATCGCCGTGCCGATGCTGATATCCGACACCCCTAGGATGCCGTAGCGGAACGAGTTGACCATGTGCAGCACGGGGTTGGCCAGCGACACGGTCTGCCAGAACGGCGGCAGCAAGTTGATCGAATAGAACACCCCGCCCAGGTAGGTCAGCGGCGTCAGCACGAAGGTCGGGATGATCGAAATGTCGTCGAAGTTGCGCGCGAACACCGCGTTGACGAAGCCCAGCAACGAGAAGATGGTCGCGGTCAACAGCACCACGATGACGGTCACGCCCAGGTGATGCACCTGCAAATCGGTGAAGAACAGCGACAGGAACGTCACGATCACCCCCACCGCCAAGCCGCGCAACACACCGCCCAGCACATAGCCGACGAGGATGGTGTGCGGCGACACCGGCGATACCATCAGTTCCTCGATGGAGCGCTGGAACTTGCTGCCGAAGAAGCTCGACACCACGTTGCCATAGGAGTTGGTGATCACCGACATCATGATCAGCCCCGGCACGATGTACTCCATGTAGGTAAAGCCGCCCATGTCGCCGATCTGCCGGCCGATCAGGTTGCCGAAGATCACGAAGTACAACACCATCGTGATCGCCGGCGGCAGCAGGGTCTGCGGCCAGATGCGCAAGAAGCGCCGCACTTCGCGGTAGACGATGGTGTTCAGGGCGACCCAGTTGGTGCGCAGCTCCACACTCATACGGCCACCTTCGACAGGTTCTTTTCCACCAGGGACACGAACAGCTCCTCGAGTCGATTGGTCTTGTTGCGCAGGCTCTGCACCTCGATGTTCTTCAGCGTCAGCTGGCCGAACAGCGCGGTGATGCCGATGTCCTTGTCCACCTGCACCTCCAGGGTGTGCGGGGTGATCAGCCGGCACGGGTAGCCCTGCAGCTCAGGCGCGGCGGGCAGGTCGTGCTTGAGGTCGAGGACGAAGGTCTCGACATGCAGCTTGCCCAATAGCTGGCGCATGCTGGTGTTCTCGACGATGGTGCCGTGGTCGATGATGCCGATGTTGCGGCACAGCTGCTCGGCCTCTTCGAGGTAGTGGGTGGTGAGGATGATGGTGATGCCCTTCTGGTTGAGCTCGGTGAGGAAGCTCCACATCGAACGGCGCAGCTCGATGTCGACCCCGGCGGTCGGCTCGTCGAGAATCAGCAGGCGCGGCTCGTGGATCAGCGCCCGGGCGATCATCAGCCGGCGCTTCATGCCGCCGGACAGCGAACGCGACGGCACGTCGCGCTTGTCCCACAGCCCGAGCTGCGTCAGGTACTGCTCGGCGCGCTCCTTGGCCACCTTGGGCGGGATGCCGTAGTAGCCAGCCTGGGTGACGACGATGTCGAAGGTCTTCTCGAACTGGTTGAAGTTGAACTCCTGGGGCACCACGCCCAGGCAGCGCTTGAGCGCCGCAGGCTCGCGGTCCAGGTCGTGGCCGAACACATTCACCGTGCCGCTGGTCTTGTTCACCAGGGTCGAGAGAATGCCGATGGTGGTGGACTTGCCGGCGCCGTTGGGGCCGAGCAAGGCGAAGAAGTCGCCTTCGGAAACGTCCAGGTCGATGCCCTTGAGGGCCTGGAAACCGTTGCCGTAGGTCTTGGTCAGCTGTCGGATGGACAGGGCGGAACTCATAGCGGGTCGGGTACCGAGAAAAGGGTGCGGGACACGCCAGGTGAAGTCACTGGCGCAGTGAGTGCGGCCATGGTGCAAGGGCCGGCCGCACAAGTACAGTCACATCTATTGATAATGACTATCGAAGTGGCGTCACGTCAGGGCGGTCATCACCGCCGCCTGGTAGGCCGGGCGCTGCTTGAGGCGTGCGTACCAGGCTTCGAGGTGGTGCATGGCCGGGCGTTCGATGGGCATTTCGAACCAGGCGTAGATGAAGCTGCCCAGGGGAATGTCGCCCATGCCAATCTGCTCGCCGGAGAGGTACGGCTGCTTGGCCAGGGTCTCGTCGGCGATGGCCAGCAGTTGCGCGCACTGCTTGTGCGCCGCGTTGATCGCCACCCAGTCGCGCTGGTCCTCGGGGGTACGCAGCAGGCCCCAGAACAGCGGGCGGAAGGGGCCGGCGAAGGACGAGGTGGTCCAGTCCATCCACTTGTCGGCCAGGGCGCGCTGGCGCGGGTCGTCGAGGTACCAGCCTTGTTCTTCGCCGTACTCGGCGCACAGGTAGCGCACGATGGCGTTGGACTCCCACAGCACCAGGTCGCCGTCTTCGAGCATGGGCACCAGGCCGTTGGGGTTGAGTGCCCGGTAATGCGGTTCGTTGACCACGCCGAAGGCGCCGCCGGCATCGATGGACTCGAAGTCCAGGCCCAGCTCGTGGGCGATCCACAACGCCTTGCGCACATTGCTCGAATTCTTGCGGCCCCAGATCTTCAGCATGGCAACGTCCTTAATGAATGCGGGAGGGGGGTCAGTCTACTCCAAGCGGTGGACGGTGCCAGTGAAACCAGGGGCCGCTGCGCAGCCCTTTCGCCGGCAAGCCGGCTCCCACAAAGAGCAGGCGCGTACAGGCCCTGTGGGAGCCGGCTTGCCGGCGAAAGGGGCGCGCAGCGGCCCCCGCGATCTGTCAGATATTTCCGAACCTGAAACCAAATGCTTCAGCCAGCAAAGCTTGGGAACTATCCTACGCGCTTGCCGGAAGCCGCCGCGTTGTCGGGGAAATACCCCGGGGATAACTTCATCGGGTCGCCACATTGGGTGACCGGGCGTGAGAAACCCGACTACATATGACAACCAGCGGCTTCGTCATGGTGGCCGTGTACGGGCAGACTTCGGTCTGGCCGGGTTTGTCCTATGTCCCGGTTTTCTCACCTCGTACACGGCCGCCACCCTCACCTCGTGAGAAAAGGCCTGGATGGTGGTTTTCAATGACCGCATAGGACTCTCGACCATGAAAAAAATCGTCCCAGACCCACCCCGTCTCTCCCACTTCCTCACCATCCGCCCCACCCTCCCCCGCGACGACGCCATGGCCGCCGCCGTCGAAGTGGCCACCGCCATCTCCGACGTCCTCGACATCTACTTCAAGACCGAGCCCGGCGAAGTCCAGGACCGCCTGTTCACCGCCAGCGACTACCTCGGTCAGCTCGCCTGCGCCCTGCTCGAGCACAAACCGCAGGTGCAGCCATGAGCCGCGGGCATACCGCGGGCCGCACCACCTGCCTGGACCTGTTCAAGGTCGAGCCGGGCGTTGCGTTCGAAGACGCCTTCAGCGAGTTGTCGGTGCTGCTCGGCTGCATCCGCCACCTGACCTGCGAAGCGGAGATGGAAGGCGACCTGCTGGCCGGCAGCTCGGCGCGGATCCTCAGCGCCATGGCCAAGGCGCTGATCGATGACATGGAGGTGGGGTTGAACCGGAAGACCGCATGAATCCTGGGGGCCGCTTTGCGGCCCTTTCCGACCGGTCCGACGCCTCGGCAAGGCCGCTCCCACAGGGACCGCTCCATGGCAGGCCTGGCACATATCCTGTGGGAGCGGCCTTGTGTCGCGAAAGGGCTGCGCAGCAGCCCCACGATCTATCAACCACCACCGAACTCCCGCCACCCAACCCGGTCAGTCTTCTAAGCAGGCCATCCACCCCAACACGTCTAAGCTCTGTGGATCGCCCCCGCCCCCCGCTTCCAAGGAGGAAGAATCATGCTGCTGTTGTGGTTGCTGGTCCTGGTGCTAGGCGCCGCGTATCTCCTGCATCGGCGCCTGGCGCCACTGCAGATCCTCGCGGCAATCGCCGCCTACACCCTGCTCATGGGCCTGTTCAGCACGGCACCGGGCTGGCTGCTGACGCTGATCTGGGTGGTGATCGCCATCAAGGCCGCCTTCTTCGTCCTGCCCGAAATGCGCCGCAAGCTGTTCACCGCGCCGATGTTCAGCTGGTTCCAGCGCACCCTGCCGCCAATGTCGCAAACCGAGCGCGAAGCCATCGACGCCGGCACCGTGTGGTGGGATGGCCACCTGTTCAGCGGCCGCCCCGACTGGAACACCCTGCTCGACTACGACGCACCCAGGCTCACCGAGGAGGAACAGGCCTTCATCGACGGCCCCACCGAGCAGCTGTGCGCCATGGTCAGCGACTGGCAGATCGGCCAGGACCTCGACCTGCCGCCGCAAGCCTGGGATTTCATCAAGCAGCACGGCTTCTTCGCCCTGATCATCCCCAAGGAATACGGCGGCAAGGGCTTCTCGGCCTACGCCCACTCCCAGGTGGCGATGAAACTGGCCACCCGCAGCGGCGACTTGGCCTCCACGGTGATGGTGCCCAACTCCCTTGGCCCGGCCGAACTGCTGCTGCACTACGGCACTGATGAGCAACGCAACCACTACCTGCCGCGCCTGGCCCGTGGCGACGACATCCCCTGCTTCGCCCTCACAGGCCCCCTGGCCGGCTCCGACGCCGGGGCCATGCCCGACACCGGTGTCATCTGCAAAGGCCAGTGGCAGGGTGAAGAGGTCATCGGCCTGCGCCTGAACTGGGAAAAGCGCTACATCACCCTTGGCCCGGTGGCCACCCTGCTGGGCCTGGCTTTCAAGGCCTACGACCCCGACCACCTGCTGGGCGAGCAGCCCGAGCTGGGCATCAGCCTGGCACTGATCCCCACCGACCTCCCCGGCGTGGAAATAGGCCAGCGGCATCTACCGCTAGGGGCTGCGTTCATGAACGGCCCCAACAGCGGCAAGGACGTGTTCGTGCCGCTGGACTGCCTGATCGGCGGCCAGGCCATGCTCGGCAAGGGCTGGATGATGCTGATGAACTGCCTGTCGGTGGGCCGCTCGATCTCCCTGCCAGCGGTCGGCACGGGCGCGGCCAAGTACACAAGCCTGGTCACCGGCCAGTACGCCCGGGTGCGCGAACAGTTCAACGTGCCGCTGGCCGCCTTCGAAGGCATCCAGGAGTCCCTGGCGCGCATCGGCGGCAACGCCTGGCTGATGGACAGCGCCCGCCTGCTCACCGCCAAGGCCGTGGACCTCGGGGAAAAACCCTCGGTGCTGTCAGCGATCCTCAAGTACCACCTCACCGAGCGCGGCCGCGAATGCATCCAGCACGCCATGGACGTGCACGGCGGCAAGGGCATCATCATGGGCCCAAACAATTACCTTGGCCGCAACTGGCAAGGCGCGCCGATCTTCATCACCGTCGAGGGGGCTAACATCCTGTCGCGCAACCTGATGATCTTCGGCCAGGGCGCGATCCGCTGCCACCCGTTCGTGCTCAGGGAAATGGCCCTGGCCGGGCGCGAGGACCACGACCAGGCGCTGAACGAGTTCGACGACCTGCTGCTGCAGCACATCCTGTTCGCCGCCGGCAACGCCGCCAGCACCCTGGTGCTGGGCCTGGGCCTGGGGCATTTCGAGAAGGTCCCGGGCGATGCCCTGAGCCAGGGCTACTTCCGCGCCCTCAACCGCCAGGCGGCAGCGTTCGCCCTGCTGGCCGACCTGTCGATGATGCTGCTGGGCGGCGCGCTCAAGCGCCGCGAACGCCTGAGCGCCCGGCTGGGCGATGTGCTCAGCTACCTGTACCTGTCCAGTGCCGCGCTCAAGCGCTATCACGACCTCGGCTCGCCCGAGCACCTGCGCCCACTGCTGCGCTGGGCACTGGAAGAAAGCCTGGGGCAGGCCGAGAAAGCGCTGGACGCGCTGCTCGACAACTTCCCCAACCGCTTCCTGGGCTGCGCCCTGCGGGTGCTGGTGTTCCCGTTCGGCCGCCGGCATACCGGGCCCAGCGATGAACTGGATGCCGAGGTGGCGGCGCTGATCGGCCGCCGCAAAGGCGACCCGGCGCTGGAAGAGCTGCTGGCGGGTTGCTTCAGGCCCCAGGCCGACGGCGACCCGGTGGCCGCGCTGCAGACGGCCTGCGACCTGCTGGACGATGCCGCCCCACTGCACAAGGCGCTGCATCAGGCAGTCAAGGAAGGCAAGGTGCAGGCGGCACCGGGGCAGTCGGTGATCGACGCTGCCATCGAAGCGGGCGTGTTGCAGGCGGAGGAAGGCCAGCACCTGCATCAGGCCGAGCAGGCGCGGCGGGTGGTGATCGATGTGGATGCGTTCGACAAGGACGTGCTGTTGCCCGAGGTAGGCAAAGTGCGCTGAGCATTGGTCGACCGCATCGCGGGGCAAGCCCGCTCCCACAAGCTATTTACGCAGCGTGGGAGCGGGCTTGCCCCGCGATAGCGCCAGTACAGGCAGCTGCGCTGCCAGCCCATGCAAAACCGGCGTATACTCCGCCCCCCGTTTCAACCACCCCGAGGACCGCCGCCATGGCCAACCCCCACCTGGAATACCACCTGCAACTGCTCCACCACCTGCGCACCATCCTGGCCGCGCTGGGTGAAGCCGAACAGGTCCCGGAGGAAAGCCACGCCCTGTTCCTCGAGCGCTTCGACGAACTGCTCACCCTGCTGCCGCAGGACCCGCTGGAAAGCCAGTACCTGGGCCAGGACCTGATCTGCCAGGTGATCCAGCGCTACCCGCAGATCGCCCATCTGGTGCCGCGTGACCTGCTGTGGTTCTTTGGCGGGGATTGCTTGCATTTCATGCCGGATGACGAGCTGGAGCTTTACCAGACGCTGGAAGAGCGACGCTACGAGGCAGAGCAGAACGGCGAAGCGTTTGATTGGCACCAAGAAAAGCAACTGCTAGCCAAGCCTGCTCAGGGTGATATTCACTGATGTAGATGCATCCCGGCCCAATCTGGGCCGGGAACCCCAATCACCTCAGCGGGACAAGTGAATTCACTCCGCCAAATCACGATCTAGCAAATCAGCGGGAATCCTAGCCTTACCCCCGAAAAAATGATGCGCCGAAGAACATAAGAACTCTGCTTCCAGTCGAAGTCGTTCTACCTGCGAAGGGGGCTGCTGCCCTTTACTTTCTTCATAACGCCTCCACGCATCGACCGCCCGTTTACATATCTCCAGCTGGACTTCCAAATCCGTCTTTTCGATCGTCACGGTCATTGCTCCTTCCTTGTTCAAGGCAGAATGGAGTGGGATCAGGCGCGCCCAACATTCTCCCCAGACAGAGTAATAACTGATGGTATGAGTACGAACATCGGGCACGTAACGAGTAGCGCCATGCCGTTGTACGCCCTCAGACGACATTAGCCAACTAGCAAAATTGATAGGTGTGCTGAGCCAGCTCGCCCCAAAAACCAACCACGCGAGCAAAAAAAAACGCCACTTCAAACGAAGTGGCGTTTTCAATTTGGAGCGGGAAACGAGACTCGAACTCGCGACCCCGACCTTGGCAAGGTCGTGCTCTACCAACTGAGCTATTCC
>NZ_JABWRI010000045.1:0-30018 GCF_014268865.1 Pseudomonas sp. BW16M2
TGCTCCCGGGAGGACCGCGCTGAACGCCCCATCCTGGGGCGCAGCGCTTGACGGGCATCCATGCCCGTCACCTCCCTTCGCAAGAACTCCGCTCGGCCTCCTGAAGTCGCAATTGGCGTCGCCTGAACTATCGCGCACTTAGAAACAAAATCAAGATCAAGATCAAGATCAAGATCAAGATCAAGATCAACAGACATGAACCAACTATTGGACCACTGGCAGTGTAGCTAAATTATAGGCTCTCGGCGACTAGCCGGCTCCCACAGGGATAACCGAACCCCTCAAAGCGCAGCGCTAATTTACTGTTGATCGTTGTAATGAAACTTCGGCATCTCCCAATGAAACCGAATCGCCAACAACCGCACCAGAAAACCACCAAACAGTGTCAGCAACATGGCCTGCTCCGCCGGCACCTTGAAGTAAACACACCCAAGATAAAACCAAGCCGCCGCAAACGAAACACTGGCATACAGCTCACGCCGAAACACCAACGGAATATCGTTGCAGAAGATATCCCGCAGGATGCCGCCAAACACCCCGGTAATCACCCCGCTAATCGAAGCGACCAGGAACCCCTGCCCCATCTCCAGCGCGGTCATGCAACCAATCAGGGTAAACGCCACCAACCCCAGGGCATCGAGCACCAGGAACAGCGACCGCAGGTGACGCATCAAGGGCGCGATGAAAATCGTCAGCAGCGCCGCGAAGCTGGTCAGCACCAGGTACTCCGGGTGCTTCACCCAGGTCAGCGGGTAGTGCCCGAGCAGCACGTCGCGCACCGAGCCGCCACCCAGCGCCGTAACGCAGGCGATCAGCACCACGCCGAACCAGTCCATGCCGCGGCGGCCAGCGGACAGGGCGCCAGTCATGGCTTCAGCGGTGATGGCGATGAGGTAGAGCATCAGCAACATGGTGCAGGTCCGTGCGGGAAAGGCGCGCAGTCTACCCAGTCGCGCGGGGCACCAAAAGGGGGCGCGCCGACGATCGTCAGCGCACGGCAAGGTCAGACCTTGATGAAATGCTCGCGATAGTGACGCAGCTCGCCAATCGACTCGCGAATATCGTCCAGCGCCAGGTGGGTGCTGCCCTTCTTGAAGCTGTCGCGTACGTCCGGCGCCCAGCGCGCGGCCAGTTCCTTGAGCGTGGAGACATCGAGGTTGCGATAGTGGAAGTAGTTTTCCAGCTCGCGCATATGGCGATACAGGAAACGACGATCCTGGCAGATGCTGTTGCCACAGATCGGCGACTTGCCCTTCGGCACCCACTGCTCGAGGAAGGCGATGGTCTGCGCCTCGGCCTCGGCCATGCTCACCTTGCTCTCACGCACGCGCTGGGTCAGGCCCGAGGCGCCGTGGGTGCGGGTGTTCCACTCGTCCATGCGCGCCAACACTTCGTCGCTGTGGTGAATGGCGATCACCGGACCTTCGGCCAGGGTGTTCAGCTCGCTGTCGGTGACGATGGTGGCCATCTCGATGATGACGTCGTTGTCCGGATCCAGGCCGGTCATCTCCAGATCGATCCAGATCAGGTTCTGTGGGTTCTGCATGAAAAGGCTCCTCGAATAGCCCGTCATATTAGCCTAGCGGGGCGGCTCGTGGGCGCGCCGTGCTAAACTGCCCGCCGTTTTCTTTCTGCCCCGCCGACACGGAACCCTCATGGCCAAACGCCAGCTCAACCGCCGCCAGAACTGGCGCATCGAAAAGATCCAGGGCGAGCGCGCCGCCCGCGCCGCCAAACGCGAGCAGCACGTGCTGCAGGAGCTGGAGGGTGGCGATCTGGGGCCGGAGCAGCTGGGCCTGGTGATTGCCCACTTCGGCGTGCAGGTCGAGGTCGAGGCCCAGGACGGCGAGGCCGCCGGCCAGGTCTTCCGCTGCCACCTGCGGGCCAACCTGCCGGCGCTGGTCACCGGCGATCGCGTGGTCTGGCGCGCCGGCAACCAGGGGATCGGCGTGATCGTCGCGCAGATGCCGCGCAGCACCGAGCTGTGCCGACCGAACAACCACGGCCAGCTCAAGCCGGTGGCGGCCAACGTCGACCTGATCGTCATCGTCTTCGCCCCGGCGCCCGAGCCACACCCCAACCTGATCGACCGCTACCTGGTGGCCGCCGAGCATGCCGGTATCCGCCCGCTGCTGCTGCTGAACAAGGCCGACCTGATCAATGACGAGAACGGCCCGACCCTCGAAGCGATGCTGGAAGTCTACCGAGGCCTGGGCTACCCACTACTGGAAGTCTCGGCCCACCACGGCGATGGCATGCAACGCCTGCAGGAAACCCTCGACGGCCATATCAGCGTGTTCGTCGGCCAGTCCGGCGTGGGCAAGTCCTCGCTGGTCAACAGCCTGCTGCCCGCCGCCGACACGCGCGTTGGCGACCTGTCGGAGTGGTCTGGCCAGGGCACCCACACCACCACCACCGCACGGCTGTACCACTTCCCCAACGGCGGCGACCTGATCGACTCGCCGGGCATCCGCGAGTTCGGCCTGGTGCACGTCAGCCGCGATGACGTGGAGGATGGTTTCATCGAGTTTCGCGAACTGATCGGCAATTGCCGCTTCCGCGACTGCAAGCATGACCGCGAGCCTGGTTGCGCACTGCTCAAGGCTCTGGAGGACGGAAGCGTCACCCAGCAGCGCATGAACAGCTACCGCTCGATTATCGCCAGCCTGCCTGAAGACACCTACTGATTGGCAGGTTTGCCTGCCTGGGCCGTAGGAAATGTTACCGGGGCGAGTAGGATCGCTCCGGTTTCGCGGTCACCTATTGTCCCCCTCCCGGCTTTCCCCGATGGTCATGCCATGTCGTCGGCATTGATCAGGGAGGGCAACAAGGATGCCGGTTTTCATCAGTTACCGCCGGGATGAGCGGCTCGATGCCTTCATCCTCAATGAACGCCTGCTGCTCGAAGGCATTCCCACCCAACTGGTGCCCTTCGACAGTGAAGGGCAGACCCTGGACGACCTGCACGGCGGCTTCTGCCAGCACATGGCCGATGCCACCCACTGGATCGGCGTGCTGTCCGAGCACACCGTCGACGACTGGTGGACGGCCTGGCTGTTGGGCGCCGCGGCCATGGCCAATCGTCGGGTGAGTTTCTATCACGCGGGCAGCGGCGAGCTGCCGGAGTGCCTGGGCAGGTGGCCAGCAATGCGCGAGCGGGAGCATATCGAGCTGTTCGTGCGGGCCTACCATGACGAGCAGACCTTTGGCCGCGCCATGGCCTCGATGACCGGGCCCGGGAGCCTGTCGGACAGGGACAACGCGGATTTCTTTCACGCCGACCTCAAGGCCAAGATCAGGCGGGGCTTCTGAGCGCGCCAGGGCAGGCTTGTGGGAGCAACTGACTTGCACTGCCTGCAATTGACTCATCGCGGGGCAAGCCCGCTCCCACGCTGAACGTGGTGCTGGCAATGAAAAAGGGCCGCTAAGCGGCCCCTGTCATTTACTGGTCCTTGGCCTCATCCATCTTCAACACGCCATCCTCGAAGATGTTCAGCTTCTGGCGCAGTTCGCGCGGCTGCATAGGCGCATCGCTCGGCGCCGCGGCGGCCCCCGGCGCAGCGTCCGCAGGCGGCGTTGCAGTGGCCGGTGGCGTAGCCTCCGGCGTGCCCTGCTCACCCTCGATATCGCGCTGGGCCTTCTTGGTCAGGACGATGATATCAATGCGGCGGTTAACCGGGTTGAACGGATTGGCCCGGTCGAACAGCGACGACGAGGCATAGCCGACAACCCGCGCCACCTGCTCGTCCGGATAGCCACCGGCAACCAGGGCCCGACGCGCGGCGTTGGCACGGTTGGCCGACAGTTCCCAGTTGCCGAAGTCGCCTGTGCCGGAATACGGCTTGGCGTCGGTGTGGCCACTGATGCTGATCTTGTTCGGCACCGCCTTGATGGTGTCGGCCATGGCCAGCAGGATGTCCTCGAAATACGGCTGCAGGCGTGCGCTGCCCAGGTCGAACATTGGCCGGTTCTCGGCGTCCATGATCTGGATGCGCAGACCGTCCTGGGTGATCTCGAACAGGATCTGGTCCTTGAACTTCTGCAACTGCGGGTTTTCCTCGACCTTGTTCTGCAACTCCTGCAGCAGCAGCTCGAGGCGCTCGCGCTCGACCTGCTCGGCCATGGTCTCGACCTGGTCCTTGTCCAGCTGGATGCTGGTGTCAGGCGTCGGCTCCGACTTGGTTTCCGGGTTGATGGTCTTTTCCGGCGCCAGTTGCGGCGAGCCGCCCAGGTCAATGATGTAGGGCGTGCCGCTCTCGGAGAAGCCAATCGGATCCTTGAAGTAACCGGCGATGGCGATCTTCTGCTCGGGCGTGGCCGTCGACAGCAGCCAGAGCACCAGGAAGAACGCCATCATTGCCGTGGCGAAGTCGGCGAAGGCGATTTTCCAGGCGCCGCCGTGATGGCCGTCGCCAAAGCGCTTGACGCGCTTGACGATGATGGGCTGATTGTTCTCCATGGCTTAGCGACCGCGTACTGCTTGTTCCAGCTCGGCAAAGCTCGGGCGGTGCGCCGGGTACAGCACCTTGCGACCGAACTCGACCGCCAGCGACGGCGGCATGCCGGAGGCCGAGGCCACCAGCGAGGCCTTGATCGCCTCGTAGACGTTCAGCTCCTCTTTCGCATCGTGGCGCAGGGCGTTGGCCAGCGGGCCGAAGAAGCCATAGGCGGCGAGAATACCGAAGAAGGTACCGACCAGCGCCGCGCCCACGTGCAGGCCGATGGACTTTTGGTCGCCATCGCCCAGCGAGGCCATGGTCACCACGATACCCAGTACCGCCGCGACGATACCGAAGCCGGGCATGCCGTCGGCGATGCCGGTCACCGCGTGGGACGGGTGCTCCAGCTCTTCCTTCATGCTCAGCAGCTCCATGTCGAACAGGCCTTCGAGCTCATGGGGCGCCATGTTGCCGGTGGACATGATCCGCAGGTAGTCGCAGATGAACGCGGTCATGCGCTCATCGCCCAGCACGGCCGGGTACTTGGCGAAGATCGGGCTGGCCGCGGCGTCCTCGATGTCACCCTCGATGGCCATCATGCCTTCACGACGGCTCTTGTTGAGGATCTCGTACACCAGGCCCAGCACTTCGAGGTAGAAGGTGTGGGTGAAGCGGGTGCCGAACATCTTCAGCGACTTCTTGATTACATGCATGGTCATGTAACCAGGGTTGGCCTGGAGGAACGCACCAAAGGCCGCGCCGCCGATGATCAGCACTTCGAACGGCTGGATCAGTGCCGCGATCTTGCCGTGGGAAAGCACGTAGCCGCCGAGCACGCTCGCGAATACGACGATGATGCCGATAATTTTAGCCATAAGTTGGAAGCACTTGCTGTCGTGGTCAGGGTAGGGAACGGAAGCTTGAAAACTCTTCTTCTACTTATCGGCAGAACTGCGCCAGACTATAGCCACTCATTGCGAAAAGCCAGTTCGGACTGATGTCAATATGCCAAGTGAAACCAAGGTGCCAAGTCAGGTTCCGTCGAGTCTAGAGGCCTGGATAAAGCTGCTCGACGGGATTCGAGTACCGGTGCCGAAAGACAGCCACGACCGTGTTCTACAGGCCATCAACGACAGCCGCCGCTCCCTGCGCGACATCGCCGAACTGATGCAGGACAGCCCCGCGCTGGTGCTGTGCGTGATGCGCGAGGCCAATCATTCGGCCAACGCGAGCCAGGCGGAGCCGGCCGAAAGCCTGGAAATTGCCCTCAACCGCCTCGGCCTGGCCCGCACCAGCCAGTTGCTGGCCCGCCTGCCAGCAATGCCGGGCGACGAGATCCCGCCGGTGCTGCGCCAGTTCCTGTTGATCAGCCAGCACGCCACCCAGCAGGCCAACGGCCTGTTCGCCAGCCGCCTGGCGCGGCTTTGGCAGGAGATTCACTGGGGCAGCCTGCTGTTCCTCTCGCCGCTGTGGCCTCTGGCGCTGGCCTACCCCAAGCTGCTCGACA
Organism: Pseudomonas sp. BW16M2; assembly: GCF_014268865.1. Taxonomy (NCBI): domain Bacteria; kingdom Pseudomonadati; phylum Pseudomonadota; class Gammaproteobacteria; order Pseudomonadales; family Pseudomonadaceae; genus Pseudomonas; species Pseudomonas sp. BW16M2. Next base: position 5,947 of record NZ_JABWRI010000045.1, read on the forward strand.
CCTGGGAGCTACGGGTCATCCACAAGGGCGAGGACGCCGCCGTGGTCGAGCAGGAACTGTTCGGGGTGCGCCTGATGCAACTGTGCCGGAGCCTGGCCGAACACTGGCGCCTACCCGAGTGGGTCATCCAGGGCTACCGCCTGCTGCTTGAAGAGCGCGAACAACTCGCCCTGGTGCTGAACATCGCCCGCGAACAGGACCCGCTGGTCCAGCAGCAGCGCCTGGACGACGAGCCGGCCCTGCGCCGGTGGTTCAACCAGCCCCCTAACACCGTGCTGCTGGCCAACGGCCTTGCCCTGGCCGCCCAGGTGGGCTGGGACAACCCGCACCTGCTGCGCTGGCAGTTGCTTACCGCGCTGTACCTGCAGACCACCCTGGACGATGTCCAGCAGCAGGTCCACCAGCAGGCCGCGGCCAGTGCCCGCCACCACGCCCGGCATGCGCTGTTCCACCCGGCCGAGGCACTGATCTGGCCCTGGCACCAGCGCCGGCCGCATCCGGACATGCTCACGCCACCACCGCCCAGCACCGAGGACCTCGGCCGCTGGCGTACGCTGTGCCAGGAACTGCTGGCCCAGCCCAGCCCGTTCAGCAACGCCGTGCACCTGGCCACCCAGGCCCGCGACGCCCTGCTGGCCTGCGGCATGCAGCGCATCATGCTGCTGAGCCTGGACAAGACCACCGACTACCTGCGCGTGCAGCAGACCGCCGGTCTGCCACGCGAGGCCGCCGCCATGGCGTTGCCCGTTGTGCAAAACAAATTGTTGCAAAAGTTGATGGCCAAAGCCGGGCAACTGCGCCTGACGCCCGACAACCATGCCCAGTTCAGCGCCCTGCTGCCGGCACCGCTGCGCGCCTTCTTCCGCGGCGAGCACCTGTTGCTGCGCTCGCTGGCGGTGGGTGACCAGGTACTGATGCTGGCAGTGGCCGACCAGGACGGCAAGCCGCTGGCCGACGTCAGCGTGCAGGCGTTCGGCAAGACCGCGCAATGCGTGGAACGCGCCCTGGCCGTGTTTGCCACCCGCAATGCCTGACCCTTGCGCTACAATCGCCCCTCTTTCCACCCTGGAGAACGTGGATGACTGACTTTTCCGGCCTGCCCCTGGTGATCGAAGCCGAGGACCTGCTGCCGCGCCTGGATTCGCCACGACTGATCCTGGTCGACCTGACCAGCGCCAACCGCTATGGCAGCGGGCACATCCCCGGAGCCCGCTTCGTCGACCCGAAACGCACCCAGCTGGGCCAGCCCCCGGCCCCCGGCCTGCTGCCGGCCCGGGCCGACCTGGAAAGGCTGTTCGGTGAACTCGGCCACCGTCATGATGCGGTCTACGTGGTCTACGACGACGAGGGCGGCGGCTGGGCCGGGCGCTTCATCTGGTTGCTCGACGTGATCGGCCACAAGGGTTACCACTACCTGAACGGCGGCATCCAGGCCTGGCCGGCGGACAAGTTGTCCACCGAAACACCCGAAGTCGCCGGCGGTCCGGTGAGCCTGCACCTGCATGGCGAACCCACCGCCACCCGCGAGTACCTGCAGAGCCGCCTGGGCGCCGCCGACCTGGTCATCTGGGACGCCCGCGGGCCGCTGGAATACAGCGGCGAGAAGGTGCTGGCGGCCAAGGGCGGACACATTCCCGGCGCGATCAATTTCGAATGGACCGCCGGCATGGACCTCAACGACCACCTGCGTATCCGCAAGGACATCGCCGAAATCCTGCAAAACCTGGGCATCACCCCGGACAAGGAAGTGATCACCCACTGCCAGACCCACCACCGCTCCGGCTTCACCTACCTCGTGGCCAAGGCCCTCGGCTATCCACGGGTGAAGGGTTATGCCGGTTCCTGGGGCGAATGGGGCAATCACCCCGACACGCCCGTCGAAGTTTAAGGACGCTCAATGAAATCCCGCTTGTTCATCATCAGCCAGTACCTGCTGCCGCACCACCTGCTGTCGCGGCTGGCCGGCTGCGTCGCCGAGTGCCGCGCACGCTGGTTCAAGAACGCCTTCACCGCCTGGTTCGCCAAGCGCTACCAGGTGAACATGTCCGAGGCACTGGTCGAAGACCTCAGCGCCTACGAGCACTTCAACGCCTTCTTCACCCGCGCCCTCAAGCCGGGAGCCCGCCCGCTGGACGAGACCCCCGGCGCGATCCTCTGCCCGGCCGATGGCGCCGTCAGCCAGCTCGGCCCGATCGAGCACGGCCGCATCTTCCAGGCCAAGGGCCACGGCTACAGCGCCCTGGAGCTGCTGGGCGGCGATCCGGCCCTGGCCGCACCGTTCATGGGCGGCGAGTTCGCCACCATCTACCTGTCGCCCAAGGACTACCACCGTGTGCACATGCCGCTGGCCGGCACCCTGCGCGAGATGGTCTATGTGCCGGGTCGGCTGTTCTCGGTCAACCAGACCACCGCGGAAAACGTGCCTGAGCTGTTCGCCCGCAACGAGCGCGTGGTCTGCCTGTTCGACACCGAGCGCGGGCCGATGGCCGTGGTGCTGGTCGGCGCGATGATCGTCGCCTCGATCGAGACCGTCTGGGCCGGCCTGGTCACGCCACCGAAGCGCGAGCTGAAGACCTTCCGCTACGACGAAGCCAGCCGTGCGCCGATCCACCTGGAAAAAGGTGCCGAACTGGGCCGCTTCAAGCTGGGCTCCACCGCCATCGTGCTGTTCGGGCCGGAGCAGGTGAAGTGGGCCGAGAGCCTGGGTGCCGGCTCCGCGGTGCGCATGGGTGAGCTGCTGGCGCAGCCGACCCAGGCTTGACCTTTCGGTAAGCAAAAGGCCCTGCATGATGCGAATCATGCAGGGCCTTTTTATTGGGGCTGCGTTGCAGCCCCGGGACTCAAGATCAACCGCGCGCTTCGCGATCACGCACGCCGAGCAGGTAAAGCACACCATCCAGGCCCAAGGTCGAGATCGCCTGCTTGGCCGACTGGCGCACCAGCGGCTTGGCGCGGAAGGCCACGCCCAGGCCGGCCAGGGACAGCATCGGCAGGTCGTTGGCCCCATCACCGACAGCGATGGTCTGCTCGAGCTGCAGGCCCTCCTCGCTGGCCAGTTGCTGCAGCAACTCGGCCTTGCGCTGGGCATCGACGATCGGCTCGACGGCTACGCCGGTCACCTTGCCGTCGACCACCTCCAGTTCATTGGCGAACACGTAGTCGATGCCCAGGCGCGCCTGTACCTGCTTGGCAAAGTAGGTGAAGCCACCGGAGAGGATGGCGGTCTTGTAGCCCAGGCGCTTGAGCTCGGCAAACAGGTGCTCGGCACCCTCGGTCAGGCGCAGCGAGGCGCCGATCTGGTCGAGCACGCTGACGTCCAGCCCCTTGAGCAAGGCCATGCGCTCCTTGAAGCTGGCGCGAAAATCCAGCTCGCCACGCATGGCGCGCTCGGTGATCGCCGCCACCTGCTCGCCGACGCCGGCGGCCTTGGCCAACTCGTCGATCACTTCGGCCTCGATCAGGGTCGAGTCCATGTCGAACACCGCCAGGCGGCGGTTGCGGCGGAACAGGTCGTCGCGCTGGAAAGCGATGTCAATGTTCAGCTCTTCGGACAGCGCAAAGAAGTCGGCGCGCAAGGCCTGGGCATCGCTGGCCTCGCCGCGCACGGAGATTTCCAGCGCGGACTTGCCCTTGTCGGTCGGGGCGTCCAGCGCCACGCGGGCGGACAGCCGCTCGATGCGCTCGATGGTCAGGCCATACTGGCTGATGATCGCGCTGACCCGCTGCAACTGCTGCGGGTTCACCCGGCGGCTGAGCAGGGTGACGATATGGCGCGCCTCGCCCTGGCTGTCGGCCCAGTGCTGGTAGTCAGCCTCGGAAATGGGAGTGTAGCGGGCCTGCAAGTCCAGTTCGTGAGCCTTGGATTGCACGCTCTGCAGCAGCGCGGTGGCCACTTCGTTGTCGGGGATATCGACCAGGATGCCGAACGACAGGGTGCCGTGCATGACCGCCAGGCCGATGTCGAGAATGTTCACACCGCCCTGGAGCAGGACGCCGGTGATGGCCGCAGTGAGACCCGGACGGTCTTCACCAGTGATGTTGATCAGGACGATTTCGCGCAAGACCGGGGCTCCAACTCGATGAAAAATGCGCATTCTACCGATTTTCCATGACCATCGGGCGCCAACGATACTTTGCCGACAAAACACGTATCGCTATACTGCGCAGCAACTTTCTCGCCATAAAGAGCCGAGCTCTGTGAACCGGCCCACGCCCGTAAAACCCGACAACTTCTTCCTGATGATCTACCGAGCCCTGAGCCAGCGCCGAATCCCACTGGCCCTGCGCATTGCCAGCCATAACATCTTCCTGGTGGCCCTGGCCCTGGTGATCTACGCCTGCGTGATGGGCCTGCAGTTCAAGCAGGCCATGCACGAGCAGGCCGATGCCGTCGGCCAGAGCCTGACCACCCAGACCGCCACCTCGGCCACCGAACTGCTGGTGTCCAACGACATCCTCAGCCTCAACGTGCTGCTGGGCAACCTGGTGAAGAACCCGCTGGTGGCCCATGCGGCCATCTACAGCGTGGACAACCGCATCCTCGCCGAGGCCGGCCAGCGCCCGCGCAACAGCCTGCTGGGCGAAACCGAAGGGGTCTACCAGACCAAGATCACCTTCCAGGACGTGACCGCCGGCCAGCTGCGCATCAGCCTGGACATGAGCCAGTTCCAGCAGCCGATGCTGATCAGCCTGCAGAGCATGGGCATTCTCGCCGCGATCCTGCTGGCCCTGGCCCTGACCCTCAGCCTGCGTCTGGGCCGCTTCATCTCGACCCCGCTGCTGCAACTGCGCGTCTGGTTGCGCGACCCGCACCCGTACACGCCGGGCACCGACCGCCAGGACGAGATTGGCGACCTGGCGCGCCAGCTGCACGCCCGCCTCGCCCCTCCGCCGCCACCGGAGCCGGAGGAAGAAGACGAGGAAGACGATTTCGACGACGCGCCAGCTGCCAAGCTCGCTCCACGGACGAACGCGGCGCTACAGACTGTCGATCACGACGAGGACGATGACGCCTTCGCCGACCTGATGGATGAGCAAAGCGCCCCGGCCAAGCCTGTCATCGTCGAGTCCGACGAGCCGCAGTTCAGTGCCGTGCTGGCCGTGCAGCTGGGCTCCCAGGAGCAACTGCGCCGCCTGCCACGCACCCGCCTGACCGAATTGCTGGAACGCTACCGCGACTGCCTGGACCAGGCCGCTTCGCTGTACGAAGGGGAAGTCCACACCCTGAACGACGGCAGCACCCTGCTGTTGTTCCACAGCCGCGATTGCGGCGAGGACTACCTGACCAACGCCATCTGCTGCGGCGAGCTGCTGCGTGCCCTGGGCCACGCCCTGCAGATCGAGGTGGCCGACAGCGGCATCACCCTGCAACTGCAACTGGGCCTGGTACTGGCCGACGACCTGCAAGGCATGGATCAGGTCGACCTGCTGATGACCGAACAGGCCCAGGATGCCCTGGCCCTGTCGCAGCACAGCCGCAACCTGCTGCTGGTGGAACGCCGCATCAGCGATGACGCCCTGGTGCGCCAGCGTGCGCGTATTCGGCCGATTGCAAGCCCCGAGGGCGCGTGCTGTGTCGAACGCCTGATGGAGCCTTACCCGTCGATGCTGGAGCGCCAGCTGGCACGGATGCATGAGCGGCGGGCCTGAACGCGACTGCTGATCCAGGATTTGCGTGGGAGCGGGCTTGCCCCGCGATAGCATCGAGGTAGGCAATGCCTCCCTATCGCGGGGCAAGCCCGCTCCCACGCCGATCCGATAACGTCGTCCCGAGCACACAGCCACAAAAAAGCCCGCATCGCTGCGGGCTTTTTTGTGGCTGTTGGATATCAGAAGCGGAACACTTCCATATCGGTACGAATCGGCGAAGCCATCGGAATCTTCGGCTTCTCCGGCTCTTTCTTCACCTGCACCGGGGCCGCCTGCTTGCGGGGCGTCTCCTCGGCGATGGCCGGCTGGTTGGCCAGTGGCTTGACCACGCCGCTCAGCTGTTCAGCCAGCTTCTGCAGCAATTGCCCCTGGGCCTGGACCTGCGCCGACTCGGTGCCCGCGTGGGGTTGCTCGAGGTGGACGATACGGTTGTCACGCACCTGGCCACGGCGGTCCAGCACGCGCCACTGGGCATCCAGGATCGCCGGCTGGTTCTTGCCCGAGTCCAGGCGGGTGATCGACAACAGCACCTGCACGTCCGGCGTGAAGCCGGCGCTCGCCGGTGCCAGCACCACGCGCTGGCTGTCCAGGCGCCAAGCCAGCTGGCGCACCAGCAACTGGTCGATATCCGACGAAAGGCTACCGGCCCAGCGGCCATCGGTGGCCGCCGTCAGGCTGCCGTCGGCCTGACGCTGGAGAAAGGTCTCGCGTTGCAGGTAGTCGGCCACCGATACCGGGCCGAGCACCACCGCCATGCCCGCCGCCTGGGTCGGCTGGCCGGGTTCACCACTGTCGAGCTGATACAGGGCGACCGGCTGATGCATGCTGCATCCGCTCAGGCCCAGCAAACCAGTCATCAGCAGCGCAAATGGAAGGCGCGGAAATTTCATTCATCCCATCCAGGCGGCCGTCACCAGACTGACCGCAGTGATACTCATGTAGATTCATCCTGGCACTCGGCCACGCCGGCGCCACGCGGGCACTATCATCCGTGAAATAGCCGCCAGACTCCAGCATTTCCGCCTGAAGCGGCGTCGAAAATGCCGCAGCAGACGGTCCATCCACTCAGGCCGGGGTTTCCACCATCAGCCCGTCGACGCGCTGGAAGCCACGTGGCAATTTGCTACCACGACGCCCCCGTTCACCCTTGTAATGCTCGAGATCATCCGGCTTCAGGGAAAGGGTACGCTTGCCAGCCTGCAATACAAGGGTCGAGCCCTCGCTGATCACCGCCAGGTCGGTCACATACTCTTCGCGACTGGCCACCCGGTCGCCCGGCACGCCGATGATCTTGTTGCCCTTGCCCTTGCCCAGCTGCGGCAGGTCGGCAACCTTGAACACCAGCAGACGGCCTTCGGTGGTCACCGCGGCCAGCCAGTCCTGCTCGCGGTCGGCCACCGGCCGCGGAGTCATCACCTTGGCGCCGTTGGGCAGGCTGAGCAGGCCCTTGCCGGCCTTGTTCTTGGCCTGCAGGTCCTCGCCCTTGACCACGAAGCCGTAGCCGGCGTCGGAGGCCACCACGTACAGGGCCTCGTCCTCCGGCAGCAGCACGCACTCGAAGGTAGCGCCGGGCGGCGGAGTCAGGCGACCGGTCAGCGGCTCGCCCTGGCCACGAGCCGACGGCAGGCTGTGGGCGGCCAGTGAGTAGCTGCGGCCGGTGGAGTCGATGAGCACGGCGAATTGGTTGGAGCGTCCGGCGGCAGCGGCCTTGAAGCCGTCACCGGCCTTGTACGAAAGCCCGGTGGCATCGATGTCGTGGCCCTTGGCGCAACGCACCCAGCCCTTCTCCGACAGCACCACGGTGACCGGCTCGGTCGGCATCAGCTCGTTTTCCGACAGGGCCTTGGCCTCGGCGCGCTCGACGATCGGCGAGCGGCGGTCGTCGCCATAGGTTTCGGCGTCTTCGATCAGCTCGCTGCGCACCAGCTTGCGCAGCTTGGCATCGCTGCCCAGCAGGGTGGTCAGGCGCTTCTGTTCCTTGAGCAGCTCGTCCTGCTCACCACGGATCTTCATCTCCTCCAGACGGGCCAGCTGGCGCAGGCGGGTCTCGAGGATGTAGTCGGCCTGGATCTCGGTCAGGTCGAAACGGGCGATCAGGGCCTGCTTGGGGTGCTCCTCGGTACGGATGATGTGGATCACTTCATCCAGGTTGAGGAACGCAGTGAGCAAGCCTTCCAACAGGTGCAGGCGCTTCTCGACCTTGTCCAGACGGTGCTGCAGGCGGCGACGAACGGTGCCGATCCGGTACTCCAGCCACTCCAGCAGCAGCGCGCGCAGGTTCTTCAGCTGCGGACGGCCGTCAAGGCCGATGATGTTGACGTTGACCCGGTAGGTGCTCTCGAGGTCGGTGGTGGCGAACAGGTGCTGCATCAGTTCGGCGGCATCGACGCGGTTCGAACGCGGGATGATGACGATGCGGCAAGGGTTCTCGTGGTCCGACTCGTCGCGCAGGTCGGCGACCATCGGCAGCTTCTTGGCCTGCATCTGCGCGGCGATCTGCTCCAGCACCTTGGCCCCGGAGACCTGGTGCGGCAGCGCGGTGACGATAATGTCGCCGTCCTCGACGCGGTACACCGCGCGCATGCGGATCGAGCCCTTGCCGGTCTCGTAGAGCTTGAGGATATCGGCGCGCGGGGTGACGATCTCGGCCTCGGTCGGGTAGTCCGGGCCCTGGATGTGCTCACACAACTGCTCGATGGTGGCCTTGGGCTCGTCGAGCAGGCGCACGCAGGCGCTGGCCACTTCCCGCAGGTTGTGTGGCGGTACGTCGGTGGCCATGCCCACGGCGATGCCGGTGGTGCCGTTGAGCAGGATGTTCGGCAGACGCGCCGGCAGCACCGCCGGCTCCTGCAGGGTACCGTCGAAGTTCGGCACCCAGTCGACGGTACCCTGGCCCAGCTCGCTGAGCAGCACTTCGGAATAGCGCGACAGGCGCGCCTCGGTGTAACGCATGGCGGCGAACGACTTCGGATCGTCCGGCGCACCCCAGTTGCCCTGGCCATCGACCAGGGTGTAGCGGTAGCTGAACGGCTGGGCCATCAGCACCATGGCCTCGTAGCACGCCGAGTCGCCGTGGGGGTGGAACTTGCCGAGCACGTCGCCGACGGTGCGCGCCGACTTCTTGTGCTTGGAGTCGGCGTCCAGCCCCAACTCGCTCATGGCATAGACGATGCGACGCTGCACCGGCTTGAGGCCGTCGCCGATGTGCGGCAGGGCACGGTCCATGATCACGTACATGGAGTAGTTGAGGTAGGCCTGTTCGGTGAAGTCAGCCAGGGAACGGCGTTCGACGCCTTCAAGGCTGAGTTCGAGTGAGTCGCTCATGCGGGCCTCGTCATTTCAGGTTCTGGCGCAGCAGCATGGTGCCGCCGCGCTGGGTAAATTCAAGTTGTTTCAGGGCACTCATGCCCAGTAGCACGGCCTGGCCATCCAGGCCGGGCACCACCAGCGCGCGCACGTCGCGCAGGTGGATGTCACCCAGCTGCAGGCTGTCGAGCCGGGTGCGGTAGCCTTCGGTGCGGCCATTGGCGGTACTCAGTTGCACCGGGGCGCCGCGTGCCAGGTCCAGGTCGCGGGCCAGCGCCTCGGGGATCGCCACATCGGTGGCGCCGGTATCGAGCATGAAATGCACCACCCTGCCATTGATCGCGCCGTCGGCGACGAAATGGCCCTGGCCGTTGCTCAGCAGGCGAACTTCGACGAAGCCGTCGCCCTGCTCGCTCTGCACCACGGCGTTGGGATTCTGCTGACGCGCCTCCCATTGGCCGAAAAAGCGCGTGGCCAGGAACATCGCCGCCGCCCAGGCGACGATCATCAGCACCCTGCCCGCCCGCTTGCCCGCTGGCTGGCTCATGGCTTGGCACTCCAGCCGCCGGCCGGCGTACCGAAGCGCCAGACGACCGGCCGCGTTTCACCGTCCGCCCGCGGTCGGTCGTTGTTGTCCACGCCGATCCAGGCGCCATCCTTGTCGATCACCAGCGCCTCGGCCAGGCCATAAGGCTGTGAATAACGACGCGATTCCACCAGGGCGTCGGCGGCGAACGACCAGCAGCGCTCCACGGCGCCACTGTCGGCGTCGCGCCGGCAAATACGGTAGGCGTTGCGCTCGAGGGTGAACAGCTTGCCCTCGAACCAGGCCAAGTCGGCGAAGTCGCGGGAAACCGGGCGTGCCTCGGGGAATTGCGGCGGCTGCATTTCCACGCCGGCTTCACTGAGCAGCACGCAGCCGCGCCCGCAGGTCCATACCGATTGCTGGCGCTGCACGGCGAGCAGCCCGCGTCGCTCGCGCTCGGCGGCCAGCCACAGGCGATCGCCCGCCGGGTTGATCGCCAACCCTTCGAACAGGGCGTTGAAATGCAGCAGCATGCCGCTGGCCCGCGCCTGGCGCACCATGGCCTGGTCGATTCTCAGCCAGTCCGGCTCGCCGTCCACAGGCAGTTGCAGCACGGCGGCCTGGGCCTCGCTGACGATGAACAGGTTGCCGGCCTGGTCGCAGGTGATGCCTTCGAAATCCAGCGCGCCGCCACGAATATACGACGCCGCCCAGTTGCGCGACTTCAGCCCCCAGGGCAACCCGGTATCGGGGGCCGGCGGCGGGGTGAAGGTCAGCGGCTGGGCCTGCCAGGCCGCGCCCTCCTGGTCCAGGCGGTAGATGCGGTCGTCATCGCGGTCGGACACCGCCCATAACGCCCCCCGACACCAGGCCAGGCCCGACAGGTTGCCGCCGCGCATGCCATCGACCACGTGCTCGCCGCTGAGCTTGAGCTGCGGCCAGTCGCCGGCCTGGGCCTGCAGGGCGAACAGCGCCAGGCAGGCCATGAGCAACGGACGAATCAAACCAGGACCTCGGCCAGGTTGCCTTTGGTTTCCAGCCAGCTCTTGCGGTCACCGGCACGCTTCTTGGCCAGCAGCATGTCCATGATCTCGGTGGTGCCCTGCACGTCGTCCAGGGTGAGCTGGACCAGGCGCCGGGTGTTCGGGTCCATGGTGGTCTCGCGCAGCTGCGGCGGGTTCATCTCGCCCAGGCCCTTGAATCGGGTGACCTGCGGCTTGCCGCGCTTCTTCTCGGCGACCAACCGGTCGAGGATGCCATCGCGCTCGGCTTCGTCCAGGGCGTAGTAGATCTCCTTGCCCAGGTCGATGCGGTACAGCGGCGGCATGGCCACGTAGACATGCCCGGCCTCGACCAGCGGGCGGAAGTGCTGGACGAACAGCGCGCACAGCAGGGTGGCGATGTGCAGGCCGTCGGAGTCGGCGTCGGCGAGGATGCAGACCTTGCCGTAGCGCAGTTGCGAAAGGTCGGTGGCACCCGGGTCGACGCCGATGGCCACGGCGATGTTGTGCACTTCCTGGCTGGCCAGGACTTCGCCGCCATCGACTTCCCAGGTGTTGAGGATCTTGCCGCGCAGCGGCAGGATCGCCTGGAATTCCTTGTCCCGGGCCTGCTTGGCCGAACCACCGGCGGAATCACCCTCGACCAGGAACAGCTCGGCGCGCATCGGATCCTGGCCTGCGCAGTCGGCCAGCTTGCCGGGCAGCGCCGGGCCCTGGGTGATGCGCTTGCGCTCGACCTTCTTGCTTGCTTTCAGGCGACGGCCGGCATTGCTGATGGCCAGCTCGGCCAGTTGCATGCCCAGCTCGGGATGGGCGTTGAGCCACAGGCTGAAGGCGTCCTTGACCACGCCGGAGACGAACGCCGCCGCCTCACGGGACGACAGGCGCTCCTTGGTCTGGCCGGAGAACTGCGGCTCCTGCATCTTCATCGACAGCACGAAGCTGATGCGTTCCCAGACATCCTCGGGGGCCAGCTTGACCCCGCGCGGCAACAGGTTGCGGAACTCGCAGAACTCGCGCATGGCGTCCAGCAGGCCCTGGCGCAGGCCGTTGACGTGGGTGCCGCCCTGAGCGGTGGGGATCAGGTTGACGTAGCTTTCCTGGATGCTGTCGCCGCCTTCGGGCAGCCACAGCAAGGCCCAGTCCACGGCTTCCTTGTTGCCGGCCAGGCTGCCACAGAATGGCTCGTCAGGCAGGCGCAGGTACTCGCTGACCGAGTCGACCAGGTAGGAACGCAGACCGTCCTCGTAGTGCCACTCCACCTTCTCGCCGGTGCCCTTGTCCTCGAAGCTGATGGACAGCCCCGGGCACAGCACGGCCTTGGCCTTGAGCACATGTTTGAGGCGGCTGATGGAAAATTTCGGCGAGTCGAAGTACTTCGGATCGGGGGTGAAGTACACACTGGTGCCAGTGTTGCGCTTGCCGACGGTGCCGACCACTTCCAGCTCGCTGGCCTTGAAGCCGTCGGCGAAGGTCATCTGGTATTCGTTGCCGTCGCGCTTCACGCGCACCCGCACCTGACTCGACAGGGCGTTGACCACCGAGATACCGACGCCATGCAGGCCGCCGGAGAACTGGTAGTTCTTGTTGGAGAACTTGCCGCCGGCGTGCAGCTTGGTGAGGATCAGCTCGACGCCGGAAACGCCTTCCTCGGGGTGGATGTCCACCGGCATGCCGCGGCCATCGTCGCTGACCTCCAGCGAGTGGTCGGCATGCAGGATCACCTGCACCGAGCGGGCGTGGCCTGCCAAGGCTTCGTCGACGCTGTTGTCGATGACTTCCTGGGCCAGGTGGTTGGGCCGGCTGGTGTCGGTGTACATGCCCGGCCGCTTGCGGACCGGGTCAAGGCCCGAGAGGACTTCGATGGCGTCTGCGTTATAGGCGCTAGCGCTGGGATTGGCCATGGGTTCTCGTCGTCAGTCTGGTGAATGCAAAAGTCAAAATACAGAAAAATCCAGCGCCGCATACTGCCCGCGGGCAATGCCGGCGAAGGCCAGCAGGGCCGGGAGCTGTTCGGCGAAGCCCTGGTAGCTGTGGTCGCCGCCGGCCTGGATACGCAGGGCACAGGCGCGGTAATAGCGCTCGGCGTGGCGATAGTCCAGTGTTTCATCGGCGGTCTGCAACCACACTTGATAGCGGGCGGCGTCCTGCGGCGGCGGCACTTCCAGTTCGGCCAGGGCGTCCACGTGGTCGTGGGTCAGTTCCCAGGCCTCATCGGTATAAAGGTTGCGCTGGGTGCCGAGGTAGCCGTCGAACAGGCGGTGCGGGCCGACCGCCGGGTTGACCAGCAGGGCCTTGAGGCCGTGGCGCTCGGCAAGGTGAGTGGCATAGTAGCCGCCGAGGGAGCTGCCGACCAGCAAGGGGGCACCGAGCTCGGCAATGGCGGCCTCCAGCTGGGCGATGGCCTGGCGCGGGTGGTGGTGCAGGGCCGGGACGCGCAGTTGGTCGGCCAGGCCGAGCCGCTGCATCACCGCCTCGAGCTGGCGCGCCTTCTTCGACAGCGGCGAGCTGTTGAAGCCATGGATATAGAGGATGGAACCCGACATGCTGCCCCCAGACGCAAAGACGCGCAGTGTAGCGCGTTCGAAGGGCATTGGCGCAGCGTGGGGATTTTCGCAACAAAATCGTCAAGGAAGACTACATCCATCGTGGAAGCGGCGGTGCGCCCACGCACCTCACCACGGGCCCACTCAGTAACCGGGGCTGTCGAAATCCAGCTTCACCTCGAAATCATGCGCCCGCTCCACGCCAGTCTCCAACCGCCCGTCGGCATGCAGCCGCAACCAGCGGTAGCCCGGCTGCTCCTCGCTCACCTTGAACTCCTCGCTGCGCGGCGCGAACTGAATGCAGGTCGATGGCGTGGCAAGGAAACGGATACCGTCGCGCTTTTCATCCCACTCCTGGTGAATATGCCCCCAAAGCAGCGCCTTCACTTGTGGATAACTGCGCAGGCGCCGCAATAGCTCATCGGCATTGCGCAACCCGATCGGTGCAATCCACGCACAACCGATATCCACCGGCTGATGGTGGCAGCACACCAGGCAATGGCGCTCGCCTGCCCCGTCCAGGGCCTGGTCAAGCACGGCCAGCTGGTCGTCAGCCAACAAACCGAAGGTGGCACCCACCACGGCCGAATCGAGCATGACGATGCGCCATGGGCCAATGTCCGTCACCGCCTGCACCAGCTCCGGCGCCACGGCCTGCATCACCTGGGCCTCGTCATGATTGCCCGGCAGCCAGCGCGCCGGCGCACCTAGCTTCGCGCTCAGCTCGCGAAACGCCTGGTAGGAGGCAACGCTGGCATCCTGCGACAGATCGCCCGTGCACAGCAGCAGGTCGATGCGCGGCTGCTCGCGGCGCACCTGCTCGATCACATGCCCGAGGCTGGCGCGGGTATTCAGGCCCAGCAAGGTACCCGCCGGGTCGGCGAACAGGTGGGCGTCAGTCAGTTGCACCACATGGATGGGTGACGGAAGTGAGTGTGGTTGCGGCAACGGCCGTCTCCTCGAACGGATTCAGCACCGATTATGGCGGCGGATCGGTTTCGAGCAAGTACTCGAAACCGACGCGCATCACATTTCAGCGCACCGCTTCCAGTTCGTGGCCGCAGGCCAGGCAGTGGCTCAGCCATTCGCCGAGAAACAGGTTGAGCTGGGCCTTCTCGTCCGGCTGGTGCATTGCCGTGTTGGGGTACGGGTAGATGCTGCGCAGGCGGCGGGCATGCTCGGCGCTGACCACCTCGGCCATGCGCGCGTCATGGTAGACCTGCACTTCCAGCTCGGGCACCGGCAGCCAAGGCAGGCTGTGCTCCTGGCGTACCTTCAGGGTGGTGGTATAGGGACAGGCCAGCAGCACTTCGAGCACCAGCACGCCGAGCATCTGGTCACCCTGGGTCATGCCGATACGGCGCGAGCTCTGCGTGGTGCGCATCTCCGGCAACAGGCGCATCAGGCGGGCATAGTTGGCCTCGCAGGCCGACTGCAGCCCGACCAGGTCGACCCGATAGCGCTCACGCAGCAGGTTCACTTCCACATACCTCGAACTTCGTTACGGTTGAGTGCCAGCCATTGCAGGCCAATGATCGTGGCGGCGTTGCAGATACGCCCGTCACGCACCGCCTGCAGGGCATCCTCGAATGCCCAGACACGCACGCGGATGTCCTCGCTCTCTTCCTCCAGGCCATGCAGGCCACCGGCGCCCTCGCTGATGCAGCGGCCCAGGAACAGGTGGACGTACTCGTCGCTGCCGCCTGGCGAGGGGAAGTAGCAGGTCATCGGCCACAGCGCGCTGAAGGTCAGGCCAGCTTCCTCATCGGCTTCACGGTGAGCGACCTCTTCCGGCTCCTCGTCCTTGTCGATCAGGCCGGCGACCATCTCTATCAGCCAGGGATTATCGATCTTGCCCACCGCGCCGACTCGAAACTGCTCGATCAGCACCACTTCGTCGCGCTGCGGATCGTAGGGCAGCACACAGACGGCGTCATGGCGCACGAACAGCTCGCGGGTGAACTCGCGGCTCATGCCGCCGGCGAACAATTCGTGGCGCAGGTGCAGCTTGTCGAGCTTGTAGAAGCCCTTGAACAGATGCTCACGCCGGGCGATTTCGACCTGGGTGGGCACAGTATTTGACGTGTCCGTCATGCAAACTCCTTGATACCTCGTTTACCGCATCGCGCAATCCTACTCTGCGCGCCGCCCGGTTTCATCCCTTTCCGGCGACCGTTCGGGCAGCCGGGACAGGCGCGCCGCTCTCTGTTAGCTTAGTGGCGAACTGAAGGCCGCGCAGGCGGTCCAAGGCCGATCATCACCGTTGTGAAAGAGGCAACATGACGCTTGTCAAACTGACTTCCGTGGCCGTTCTGGCCTTGGCGCTCGGCGCCTGCCAGAGCCTGTTCACGCCCAATTACCGCGCCCCGCTCGAGGTCAAGCGCGAGGCCTGGGAACACGTCAAGCCCGGCTGCAGCGAGAGCGACTGCCCGCTGGTCAACATCGACGTGGTGCACTTCCCCGACCTGCCCAAGCTCGACGCCATCGTCGAGAAACGCCTGCTGACGCTGACCGAGGACAACCAGCGCGGCACCCCGCCAGCCTCGCTGCAAGCCTATGAACAGCAGTACCTGGCCCGCGCCGACAAGCGCAACAGCAGCTACCTGCAGGCCAAGGTACGCGAGCAGCATGACGGGCTGGTGATCGTCGAGCTGTCCAGCTACCTGGACAGCGGCGGCGCCCATGGCATGCCCGGGCGCGGCTTCATCAACTACTCGCGCAAGCTGGACAAGGTGCTGACCCTGGACGACATGCTGGTGCCCGGCCAGCAAGCGACCTTCTGGAAGACCGCCGAGGAGTCCCACCGCGCCTGGCTGATCAGCACCGGCATGGACAAGGATCCCGAGTTCGTCAAGACCTGGCCGTTCAAGCAGTCGCCGCACATCGCCCTGACCTACGGTGCTGTGGTGATCAAGTACGAGGTCTACGCCATCGCCCCCTACTCGATGGGTCACGTCGAGCTGAAGATCCCCTACCCACGCCTCAACGGCGTGATCAAGCCCGAGCTGTTTCCCGGCCGCGGCTGAGCGATAGCAGCAGATGCAGCCCCCCTGCCAGCAGCAGTGCCGGCAGGGTCGCCCCCAGCTCCGGTGCCTGGCTGGCCAGCAGGTGATAGGCCGCCACCCCCACCGCCCAGGCCAGCAGCGCCTGCCAGTGCAAGCCCTCGACCAGCGCCGGCAGGCGACGGCGACGGACCACGAAGTGGTCCACCAGCACCACGCCGAACAGCGGCGCGAACACCGAGCCGATCAGCAGCAGGAAGTTCTGGTACTGGGCCAGCGGCGCCAGCAGGGCGATCAGCGTGCACAGCACGCCGATGGCCAAGGCCAAGTGCTCGACCTTCAGCTTGATCAACAGCCCGGTGGAAACCGCAGCGGAATGAATGTCGGCAAAGGCGTTCTCCGACTCGTCCAGCAGGATCAGCAGCAGCGGAATTCCCAACCCGGCGCCGGCCAGCGCCAGCAAAAGCGCATTCACTTCACCGCTCGGGGCGAAGGCCAGGGTATAGGCCACGCCCAGGCTCATCAGCCAGGCATTGCCGATGAAAAAGCCCAGCGCCGTACCGCCGAACACCCGGCTGGCACGCTGGCCGAAGCGTGAGTAGTCGGCGATCAGCGGCAACCACGACAGCGGCATGGCGATGACGATGTCGAAGCCCAGGGCCAGGGACAGCGAACCATCCCCCGGGCGCTGCCACAAAGCGGCCAGGTCGGCCTTGGCGAACAGGTTCCAGGTCAGCCAGCTGCAAGCGCCCAGCAGCAGCCAGATGCCCCATTTGCGCAGCACCTTGCGCACGAACGCCAGCGGTCCGCTGACCGCCAACAGGGTGGCCAGGGCGCCGAAGCACAGGGTCCACAGCAGCGGGCTGCTCCAGCCGCTGCCCTCGCCGAAGGCACGGGCGCCCAGCAGGCTGGCGGCGTCGCGCATGACGATGATCTCGAACGAGCCCCAGCCCACCAGTTGCAGGAGGTTGAGCAAGGCCGGCAGGCGCGCGCCGTGGCTACCCAGGGTCAGGCGCAGGGTGCCCATGGCCGAGAGGCCGGTGTCACTGCCGATCACCCCCGCCGCCGCCAGTAGCAGCACGCCCACCGCCGTGCCGAGGGTGATCGCCAGGATCGAGCCGGCCAACCCCAGGCCCGGCGCCAGCAGGGCACCGACCTGCAGCACCATCAGGCCGATGCCGAGGGAGAACCACAGCGAGAACAGGTCGCGGGCGCCGAACTGGCGGTGGTGGGAGGGGACGGGGTGGTCGGGGGAGAAGTGGCTGGGGGTGGTCATGGGGGGCTCGCCGGAATATTGGAGTTGTTGCTGGCGAGGACTGCGTCCTCGTATCGCGACACAAGGCCGCTCCCACAGGTTCCGTGCATGACTTGAGCCATATACAGGACCTGTGGGAGCGGCCTTGCGTCGCGAAAGGGCCGCAAAGCGGCCCCCAAGGTCTACTTACACCTTCTGGTACAACTGGCTGCCTTCCTGGCGGAACCGCTCGGACTGCTCGCGCATGCCCTGTTCGACCGTCACGTCAACGGTCTCGATCTTGGCCGCGTACTCACGCACTTCCTGGGTAATCTTCATCGAACAGAACTTCGGCCCGCACATCGAGCAGAAGTGCGCGACCTTGGCCGACTCCTTGGGCAGCGTCTCGTCGTGGAAGGAACGCGCGGTATCCGGGTCCAGGCCGAGGTTGAACTGGTCCTCCCAGCGGAACTCGAAGCGCGCCTTGGACAGCGCGTTGTCGCGGATCTGCGCACCCGGATGGCCCTTGGCAAGGTCGGCGGCATGAGCGGCGATCTTGTAAGTGATGATGCCGGTCTTCACGTCATCCTTGTTCGGCAGGCCCAGGTGCTCCTTGGGCGTGACGTAGCAGAGCATGGCGCAACCGAACCAGCCGATCATCGCCGCGCCTATCCCTGAGGTGATGTGGTCGTAGCCCGGGGCGATGTCGGTGGTCAGCGGGCCGAGGGTGTAGAACGGCGCCTCGTCGCAGCACTCGAGCTGCTTGTCCATGTTCTCCTTGATCAACTGCATCGGCACGTGGCCGGGGCCTTCGATCATGCACTGCACGTCATGCTTCCAGGCAATCTTGGTCAGCTCGCCAAGAGTTTCCAGTTCACCGAACTGGGCGGCGTCGTTGGCGTCGGCGATCGAGCCCGGGCGCAGGCCGTCACCCAGCGAGAAGCTGACATCGTAGGCCTTCATGATCTCGCAGATCTCGTCGAAGTGCGTGTACAGGAAGTTCTCTTTATGGTGCGCCAGGCACCACTTGGCCATGATCGAACCACCGCGGCTGACGATACCGGTGACGCGCTTGGCGGTCAGCGGCACATAGCGCAGCAAGACGCCGGCGTGGATGGTGAAGTAGTCCACGCCCTGCTCGGCCTGTTCGATCAGGGTGTCGCGGAACAGCTCCCAGGTCAGGTCCTCGGCCACGCCGTTGACCTTCTCCAGGGCCTGGTAGATCGGCACGGTACCGATCGGCACCGGCGAGTTGCGGATGATCCACTCGCGGGTTTCGTGGATGTGCTTGCCGGTGGACAGGTCCATGACCGTGTCCGAACCCCAGCGAATGCCCCAGGTCAGCTTGGCCACTTCTTCCTCGATCGAGGAACCCAGGGCGCTGTTGCCGATGTTGCCGTTGATCTTCACCAGGAAGTTGCGGCCGATGATCATCGGCTCCAGCTCGGTGTGGTTGATGTTGGCCGGAATGATCGCGCGGCCGCGGGCGATCTCTTCGCGGACGAACTCGGGGGTGATCTCTTTCGGGATGCTGGCGCCGAAGCTGTGGCCGGCGTGCTGCTGGTTCAGCAGGCCGGCAGCGCGGGCTTCCTGCAGCTTCATGTTCTCGCGGATGGCGACGTATTCCATCTCGGCGGTGATGATGCCCTGGCGCGCGTAGTGCATCTGCGTGACGTTGGCACCGGCCTTGGCGCGGCGCGGGTTGCGCACATGGGCGAAGCGCAGCTTGGCAAGCTCCGCGTCGTTCAGGCGCTGCTGGCCGAAGTTCGAGCTCAGGCCATCGAGGCGCTCGGTGTCGCCACGGGCGTCGATCCAGGCCGAGCGCACATCGCCCAGGCCCTTGCGCACGTCGATGATGACATTGGGGTCGGTGTACGGGCCGGAAGTGTCATACACCAGCACCGGGGCGTTCTTCTCGCCGCCGAAGTCGGTGGGGGTGTCGTGCAGGCTGATCTCGCGCATGGGCACGCGGATGTCGGGGCGCGAACCTTCGACATAGACCTTGCGCGAATTGGGCAGGGGTTGCACGGACTGTTGGTCGACTTGGGCCGACTCGCTCAGACTGATCGCTTTTTCTTGTTTGCTCATCACAGGCTCTCCAGACAGCTTCCAGGCGGTGGAATGTCGGGGTGAACCTGAAAGGCGTGGACGCACCCGTGTTGACGAGTGCAGTGCCGGACAAGGGGTGCCGTGGGCTGCAAGCAGCTGAGGCGATCCCGGACCTGGCACAAGAGGCTCCCGGGATATGAGAGCAATCTTGTTCCCTACGCAGGCGCTAACCTGATCAGGTTCAACGGGATCCGCACCTCTGCGATCTCAGCCTTTGCTTCAAGGCACCCCGACAAGAACATGCGCAGTCTAGACTGGAGTGGCCGGCAAAGCCAAGCGGGTAAATCCGGGGGTGATAAATGGCACACGCGGCGGATTGTTGATGACGGCGTGCGGCACTACACTGGCGCATCGCTCGATACCCGACAGTACAGTAAATAAAATTTGATCAAGGATTGCCCTATGCTGCGCAAACTCTCACTGGCAATTGCCGTGTCTTGTGCGTCCCACGGAGTGGCCTGGGCAGTGGATACGCCCACGACGGTGAAGACCGACCTGGTCAGCGTCTACCAGGAAGCGGTCGACAACAACGCCGACCTGGCCGCCGCCCGCGCCGATTACGGCGCCCGCCGTGAAGTGGTGCCCCAGGCCCGCGCCGGCCTGTTGCCGAACCTTTCGGCTGGCGCCGAGATGATGAACACCCGGACCAAGCTCGACGAGCCGTCGGTCACTTCCAACCGCAGCGGCAATGCCTGGAGCGCGACCCTGGCGCAGCCGATCTTCCGTGCCGACCGCTGGTTCCAGTTGCAAGCCGCCGAGTCGGTCAACGAACAGGCCGCCCTGGAACTGTCGGCCACCGAGCAGAACCTGATCCTGCAGAGCGCCGAGAACTACTTCGCGGTGCTGCGCGCCCAGGACAACCTGGCCTCGACCAAGGCCGAAGAAGCGGCCTTCAAGCGCCAGCTCGACCAGTCCAACGAGCGCTTCGACGTCGGTCTCTCGGACAAGACCGACGTGCTGCAGTCGCAGGCCAGCTACGACACCGCCCGGGCCAACCGGATCATCGCCGAGCGCCAGGTGCAGGATGCCTTCGAGGCCCTGGTCACCCTGACCAACCGCCAGTACTCGGCGATCCAGGGCGTGGTCCACACCCTGCCGGTGCAGGTGCCCACGCCCAATGACGCCAAGACCTGGGTCGAGACCGCCGGGCGGCAGAACCTCAACCTGCTGGCGACCAACCACGCCGTGGCGGCGGCCGAAGAGACCGTGCGCCAGCGCAAGGCCGGCCATGCGCCGACCCTCGACGCGGTGGCCAAGTACCAGAAGGGCGACAACGACAACCTCGGATTCACCAATTCACAGCTGCAACCGAACGTGCGCTATGGCGGTGACGTGGAGCAGACCAGCATCGGCCTGCAGTTGAACATCCCGATCTACAGCGGCGGCCTGACCAGCTCCCAGGTGCGCGAGGCCTACGCCCGCCTGACCCAGAGCGAGCAGCAGCGCGAAAGCCTGCGTCGCCAGGTGGTGGAAAATACCCGCAACCTGCACCGCGCGGTGAATACCGACGTGGAACAGGTGCAGGCGCGCAAGCAGTCGATCATCTCCAACCAGAGCGCACTGGAAGCCACCGAGATCGGCTACCAGGTCGGCACCCGCAACATCGTCGACGTGCTCGACGCGCAGCGCCAGCTGTACACCTCGGTGCGCGACTACAACAACAGCCGCTATGACTACATCCTCGACAACCTGCGCCTGAAGCAGGCCGCCGGCACCCTGAGCCCGCAGGACCTGCAGGACCTGGGGCGGTACCTGAAGGCCGACTACAACCCGGACAAGGATTTCCTGCCACCGGACCTGGCGGCGGCGGCGGCGAAGAATTTCGAACGCCGGCCTTGAGCCAAGGGAGCACGCGGTCGCTGTAGGAGCGGCCTTGTGTCGCGATAGGGATGCGAAGCGCCCCCGGGATCTGCGCATACCCGCAAGATTGCCGGGGCCGCTGTGCGGCCCTATCGCGACACAAGGCCGCTCCTACAGGGATCGTACCGCCTCACAGATCAGCGGATTAGCGCAGCCAGCCCATCCAGCAACCGCTGCAGCGCCCCCTGGTTGGCCCGCATCACCGCCCTGCCCGCCTCGCCCATGCGCCGCGCATCCTGCGGCAGCTCGACCAGCCGACGCACCGCCCCGGCCAGCCCTTCGGCATCGTCCACCTGCTGCAACGCCCCCGCCTCGCGCAGCATCGCGCTGATCTCGAGGAAGTTGAACACATGCGGCCCCATGAGCACCGGCAGCGCCAGCGCCGCCGGCTCCAGCGGGTTATGCCCGCCGGTGGCCACCAGGCTGCCACCGACGAAGGCGATGTCGGCCAGGGCATAGAGGAACAGCAGCTCGCCCATGGTGTCGCCCAGCAGCACCTGGGTCTGCGCCGTGACCGCATCGCCGGTCGAGCGACGCACCGTGGCGAATTGGCCGGCGCACAGTTCATGCACCGCCGCGAAGCGCTCGGGATGGCGCGGCACCAGGATCAGCAACGCATCGCTGTGGACCTTCAGCAGCTCACGATGAGCCTCGAGAATCAACGCGTCTTCGCCATCATGGGTACTGGCGGCAATCCACACCGGACGCTGCCGGGCAGCCCACTGCTCGCGCAATGTAACGGCCCGTGGCAGCAGTTGATCGTCGATCTTCAGGTCGAACTTGATCGAACCGGTCACCTGTACGCATTCATCGCGCGCACCGAGCGCACGGAAGCGCTCGGCCTCGGTTTCGGTCTGCACGGCGATCAGGCTCATCTCCTCGAGCATCGGCCGGGTCAGGCCGGCGAAGCGGGCATAACCACGGGCCGAGCGCTCGGACAACCGGGCATTGGCCAGCGCCACCGGAATGCCGCGCCTGGCGCACTGGTGGATGTGGTTCGGCCACAGCTCGGTTTCCATGATGATGCCCAGGCGCGGGCGCACATGGTCGAGGAACCGCCCGGCCGCCCACGGCAGGTCATAAGGCAGGTAGCAGTGCTGCACCCGTGGCTCGCCCTCGAACATCGCGCGGATGCGCTCGGAGCCGGTCGGGGTCATGCAGGTAAGCGTGATCGGCAGGTCCGGGTACTGCTTGAGCAGGGCCCGCACCATCGGCGCGGCGGCGATGCTCTCGCCCACCGAGACCGCATGCACCCAGATGCCGCCCTGGCGCATCGGCGGCAGCTGGCAGGCGAAGCGCTCGGCAATCCGCGCACGGTACGCCGGCGCCTTGCGCCCGCGCAGGAACAGGCGCAGCGCGACCAGCGGCAGGCCCAGGTGAAACAGCAGGGTATAGAGGGTTCTGTTCATGGCGGCGGAGTTTACTAGGAACTGGATGAAAAGGCCTGTCAGCCAATCGCCCGCAGGTGCACGGCGAAGCGCTCGGCCAGCCACTGCGCGGCCGGCCCCAACGGTTCGTCGCGCCGCCAGGCCAGCTCCGCCACCAGCGCCGGCGGGCGCCACTCGCTGTCCAGTTCGACCATCTGCGTCTGGTAGGTGGGGTACTGCACCACATGCCGGGGCAGCCAGGCCCAGCCCAGGCCGCGCATCAGCAACTCGGCCATGGCGTAGAAACTGTCGGCGCGCCAGACCTGCGGGCTGATCGCCTCGCCGCCGGGGTAGCCGCTCTGCTGCGGGGTGATCAACAACTGGCGATGACGGGCCAGTTGCTGGCGGCTGACCTTGGCCAGGTGCGCCAGCGGGTGGTCGATGGCACACACCGTGACCATCTCGACGCTGCCCAGGGCGCGCCGCTCCAACGAGGCAGGGATGCTTTCGTGGTGGAAGAACAAGCCCAGGTCGGCGCGCCGCTCCACCAGCTTGCGCGCCACATCGCCCTGGGCACCGCTGGCCAGTTGCACTTCCAGGTAAGGGTAGTGCGCCGCCAACTCGTCGAGGCTGTCGATCACCGGCTGGTAGGGCATGGCCTCGTCCTGGGCCACCCGCAACAACGCCTCCTGCCCGCGCATCAAGGCCAGCGCCCGGCCATCCAGGCGCTCGCACTGGCGCAACAGCTCGCGGGCGTCCTCCAGCAGCGCGGCGCCGCTTTCGGTCAGGCGCGGCTGCCGGCCGCTGCTGCGCTCGAACAGGGTCACGCCCAGGTCTGTCTCGAGCAAGGCGATGGCGCTGCTGATCGCCGACTGGGCCTTGCGCTGCTCGCGGGCCACGGCGGAAAACGAACGCAACTCGGCGGCCCGCACGAACAGGCGCAGTTGCTCGAGGCTCCAGTGTTCAGTCATGACCAACCTATCTCCAAAGCAGATAGGTAATGACTTTACCGCATCCAGGGATTCCCTAGAATGCCCATCCAGCAACGGAGGACCCGCACCATGAACGCCTACACCTATCTCGCCATCGCCATCTGCGCCGAAGTCATCGCCACCGCCTCCATGAAAGCGGTCAAGGGGCTGAACACGCCGCTGCCGCTGTTGCTGATGGTCTGCGGCTACGGCGTGGCGTTCTGGATGCTGACCCTGGTGGTGCGCAGCATTCCAGTGGGCATCGCCTATGCGATCTGGTCGGGGCTGGGCATCGTGCTGATCAGCATCGCGGCGCTGGTGATCTACGGGCAGAAGCTGGATGTGCCGGCGATGCTGGGCATGGCCATGATCGTCGGCGGGGTGGTGGTGATCCAGGTGTTTTCCAACACTGCCGGGCACTAAACACGGACCGGGTCGTTGGGGGGGGGGGGGGGGGGGGGGGGGGGGGGGGGGGGGGGGGGGGGGGGGGGGGGGGGGGGG
>NZ_JABWRI010000046.1:0-28776 GCF_014268865.1 Pseudomonas sp. BW16M2
TTCAACGCCAGCGACCTGCAGCACCAGGCCGACGACTACGAGCGCTTCGACTACCCCGGCCGCTACAAGCGCGACGAGGTCGGCATCCCCTTCACCCGCACCCGTCTCACCGCCTTGCGCCACGATGCGCGCATCGCCGAGGTCGAGGGCGACGATGTGCGCCTGCAGCCGGGCCTGAGCTTCAACCTGGTCGAACACCCCCGCGCAGACCTCAACATCCATTGGCGGGTGGCCAGCGTGCGCCACGAAGGCGCGCAGTTCACCAGCCTGCAGGAGGAAGCCGCCGGCGCCGAACAAGGCACGCGCTACACGCAAAAGGCCCTGCTGGTGCCCGGGCGCATCGAGTGGCGCCCCGAGGCGCCGCCCAAGCCACGCATCGACGGCCCGCACATGGCCACGGTGGTCGGCCCCGAGGGCGAGGAGATCTTTTGCGACGAGTGGGGCCGGGTCAAGGTCAGCTTCCCCTGGGACCGCGAGAGCCGCGACAACGAGTACAGCTCCTGCTGGGTGCGGGTGTCCCAGGGCTGGGCCGGCGGCGGCTGGGGCGCCATGGCCATCCCGCGGATCGGCCAGGACGTGGTCATCCAGTACGTCAACGCCGATCCCGACCAGCCGATGATCACCGGGCGCACCTACTGCGGCAACCAGCGGCCGCCGTACGAACTGCCCAAGCACCGCACACGCATGACCATCAAGAGCAAGACCCACAAGGGGCAAGGCTTCAACGAGCTGCGCTTCGAGGATGAACTGGGGCAGGAAGAGGTGTTCATTCATGCGCAGCGGGACCTCAACGCCAAGATCAATCACGATGAAAGCCACACCGTGGGCAACGATCGCACCCTCTCCACCGGCCGTGACAGCAGCACCTGCATTGCCCGCGACGCGACACTCAGCACCGGTCGCGACCGCCGCGACCATGTGCGCCAGGACTGCTTCACCGACATCGACCGCAACCTGGTGCACACCATCGGCAACGCCTGCAGCGAGACGATCGGCAGCGACCACCACCTGAGCATCGGGCGTGACCAGACACTGATCATCGAGGGCACCCAGACCCTCGAGGCCCGCACGGCCCAACGCCTGCTGACACCGTCGTACATGCTGCAGGGCACCGAGCGAATCCATATTCGCGGCCCCGCCGGCAAGATCATCCTCGACGCTGACGGCATCACCCTCGAAGCCCCTAACATCCGCTTCAAGGGCAACGTCACCTACCATCCCCCGGTCCAGGCCCAGGTCGAAGCCATCGAAGCGGCAATCCGCGAAGGGACGCCGCTGATCGAGGAATGCCCATTTGCCGGGGAGGACGACGCATGAGCCTGCATCGGCAACTGAGCGAGGCCGGTGCGCCAGTCTGCGCCGACCAGCCTCTGTACCTGCTGGCGGAGGCCTGCGCCGTGCCTGGCCTGCCGGGGCGGCTGGAGTTCCATGGCGCGCATTACCAATACCTGTGGCATCTGCATCTGCGCCCAGGCCTGGAAAACCATGCGCCACTGCTCCTACAGGTGTCACCCGGCACTGACCTCGATACCTGGCTCGCAAGCCGACAGGCGACGTTCGCCTGCTCCGTGGTCCAGAGCACCCTGCCGCTCGCGGAACTGGCATCGCACTTGCGGCGTTTCGGCAAAGTGCAACAGGGTCGACAGCGTTACTTCCTGCGCCTTGGCGATCCCGCTTCGCTGCACCTGTATGTGGCTTCATTGGCGCAACAACCGCAGGCCCTGGCAGACCTGTTCGCCCATGGCCGCATACGCCAGCTGTATTTCCATATCCCCCAGACCGGCCTGGCACAAGGCGTTCAACCCTTGTTTGAACAAACCGCTCAAGACTGCGAACAGGACGGCTGCCTGGCCTGGCTGGCACCGTCCATGGAGGGCGCCCGGTGAAACTGCCCACCCTCGACCTCGACGCCCTGACCACGGCCTCCCGGCAAAACGCCAATCGCCAGCTTGTCCGTTACCTGAAAGAGCACTTCGATGCGCTGGCGCATCTACCCATTACCCAGGAGCGTCTTCCCCACCTGATCGACCAGGCGGGCAGCATCACCTGGAGCAGTGACTCCCCCGACGCCACGGAGTACGCCACGCAGACCTTGATCCACGTGCTCCTGGGGCTCGCCTGGTGGAACGACCCCAGCTGCCAGCTACTGTGCTCGCTGCTTGAGGTTGATGGGCTGCACCATGACCAACGGCTGCACCTGCTGACCGCGCAGGCGATTGCCCAGGTCAAGCGCCAGCAGGCTGTGCTGCCCGGCATGCTTGCCGTCCTCCTCGACCTGCTGGGCTGGCATGACGACACCTGGGAGATGGATCGGCTCTGGGACACGCTGGCCCGGCTCATGACCCGCCGAGGCCTGGCGCTGGAGACGCACGAGAAGATCTACCGCACCTACGAAACGGATGCCTGTGAGCGCTATGGCCTGCAGCCTCTGGTCCATCGCGAACTCAATGGCCAGGAAGTGCTCGCCTACCGCCATTACGGCTGGCGCATCCCGAAGCTCTCCGATGCATTGGCACAACAGCCCGCACTGCAACGTAGCCAAATAGTGCAGCACATCTTGCTGGCGATCGTGTTCGGCCGCGCCTTCTTCCTCAGCGCGGCGTACACCGAGTGGATGGCGGCACTGGACCAGCAAGCATCCTCCAGGGAAAGACGCGCCACGCTGGCCAGGCTACTGACGACTTATCAACGCACGCTGGTGGAGGTCGTGACCCATGCCTGAAACAACCCTTTCATCCCAGGACAAGATCTACCAGGACGTCCTCGACGGCAACCTGCCCAAGCCCGTCGAGCTGTGCATCCCCTGCACCCTCCCCGGCGCGATGTTCTCCCTCGAGGGCGACGAGGGCTGCGACTTCCTACTGGGCATTCCACGCCAGGGCGTCGGCCCCGCCTGGTTCCGCGACAACCCATGGATCCGCGACACGGCCCGCAACCATCGCGACACCTTTCTGCAGCAGGTCCTTGAGCAGGCCGGCAGCACCTACGGCGATGCCTGGCTCGCCGAGTTCCATGCCTTCGCCGCGCGCGAAAAGCTGCAGCTGGTCTGCATCGACGAGCAGATGCGCCTGGACGACCTGGCGCCGCCCGTGCTCGACCACATGGGCGTGCGCACTCACCAGGGCATGGGCTTCGAACTGCACAGCAATTTCTTCTTCGCCGATCACAGCATCTACTTCGCCACCTTCACCCACGCCCGCTGGTCCGAAGCCCCTCGCGAGGAGTACCTGGACGACCAGGGCGAACGGCACATCAGCCCGCCCTACACCTGGCATTCGCCCAGCGGCCTCTACCCCGTCGACCAGGCCTGCATGCAGCTGGCCGCCCACTTCGCCGAGGCCAAGGCCAGGTCGCGCACCTGGGAGGGCGTCAAGGGCGCCGCCGAACTCGCCCTCGGCCTGCTGGCCACGGTACCGGTGGTGCGCGGCATTCGCGACGGCGTCAGCGCCGGGCGCTACGCCTTCCTCGCCCTGGAGGGCGCCCTGGCCGCCGATGCCATGGTCGACGGCAGCAGCCGCATGATCACCGGCGAAGGCCTGAGCATTGGCGAGGCGTTCTTCACCGAGCTGGCCAGCCTGGCCAACCCCACCACCGCCGAGGCCCGGGGCAAGCAGGTGTTCATGGCCATCAACCTGGCCCTGCTGCTGCCCAACGCCCTGGGTGGCGCGCGCTGGTTGATGCACAAGCTGCGGCCCGGCAGCGTCACCACGGTACGCCTGGACAACGCCGCGCTGACCGAGGAACAGGTACGCCGCCTGGGCCGGCGTGAGGCCGGTGAGGTCAGCGTGCTCGAGACCCGCATCGACCGCCCGGCCCGCGACGGCGGGCTGGCGGTGCGCGCCAGCGAGCTGCACGCCATCGACCGCAACGCCAGCCGGATAGCGCTGGAGGTGGTCGGCGGCCGTGCCGACTACGCCTACATGGCCACGACGATGCGCGACCGCCTGGTGGCGCTGATCAGCCACGCCGTCGGGCCGGTGCGCATGGGCGGCGGCCTGACCCGGGTGGTGGCCGACGCGGGCGAAGAGGCACTGGCCGCGGCGCTGGTCAGCCACTGGAAGGTCAAGCCGGAGAACATCCTCGGCATGAGTACCCATCCCTCGCGAGCCAGCCAGTTCGGTTTGAAGAACAAGAGCGACCAGGGCATCGACATGCTGGTCTACGTGCCGCCACCGCCATCGATGAGCGTGCGCAACCCGACGAACCAGCAGATGCGGCATCACATCGATGGGATCAAGGGGGTGGCGCCGATGGAAGAGTTGCAGTTTGCCGAGGGGACGTTGTTGGTGATCGAGGTGAAGACGACGTTGGGGAAGACCAAGACGCCGGGGTTTCTGAAAACCCAGGCTGTCGGTGGGGATAAGAACCTGAAGAGAATTCACGGCTTGATCAAAAATGACAGTGCCTCTTGGAAACTAAGCAATATAATAAATATTGACCCCGACATAATTAAAAAATACAAAGCCACCTTGCTAGCTACTAGCTCTGGGAAAGCCCAGTACATTCATGCACAGGTCTTCCTAGACTCTCAAGGGAGACTTAGCCCCCTAACAAACAAAGCACCCGGAATCCAGTTAAACATGTGGAGATCATCACATTGAAAAGCCGCCTATCAAAAAGCCTGAACTCAGTGCAAGACTGGGTAACGGAGAAACATCCCTATATCCCCGAAGACCTCGAAACCTATATGTCAGGCACCGCCAACTTAGTACTCGCTTGCAACGACTTGTTTAGACTGGGACTTCTCGAAATCAAAAAAAGCCTTTTTTGTGCAGCACACCACACAACAGCCTACTCAAGCCTGATAACTGGATTGACCAGAATGATTGCCTGTGACGCCATATTGATAGAGCGCCTTAAAAACACTCAACAGTCAGACACATCAACATTAGATGATTTAACACAGCTCATGCTTTGTGCGGCCGCCACTGGGCAATACAAGCTTCTAGGTGTCTTACACTCAACTGTCATAAAAGCACTAAGTCAAGGCTATGGTGTTGAGGATGGTCATAATCTTCCTATCGGCACCACCCTCCGATACGCCGCATTCGGCCTGACGATCATCGGCAACTGGCTTGAAAAACCACTGGATCTCGATAAACATGCCCTGCCCCGAGACCCCACTTGGGGCCAACTTGTCGCCCACTGGCGCGAACCTGACTCCGATAAATTCCTGCCTATCGTGATGGCTGCCTGTGACACCCATATCGACCGCATCGCCCTCACCTCACGCGAACTTGATTCTGGCGACTTCGAGTTCAGCTCTCCCTTCCAAGCCGTCTACCCCGCTGAAATCCTCGCCATCCTCAATCTGCGACGATCACTGGGCCTGACTAATCCCTTCATTGATCACCCACTGATGACAACCCCGTACGCGAAGCTCACATGCCCACCGGGCACCCAACTCGAAAAAGACGAACTGCTAGAGCGTTTTCTGATCGCTATCCGTAAATACAACCCGGAAGCCACGCCAGAGGGGCTCTACGAAGCTGTATTTCAGAAACCACCATTGAGTTGAACCAGTAATACCCGGTGTATGCAAGCAGCGCTGATCAGTCACTCAAACCGGAGAGGCTTCTAGGCATGCGTACCCTTCTCTCTCAAGCCCGCCAGGCCAGTTTGGAAGGCAAGGCGAGAGGGACATCGACATGCTGGTATACGCCCCCTCAGACTCTCGATAAGCGAGCTTAACCCGATTAGCATTTTCGACGAATAGAATTCCTTGAGAAAGCCAAGAAAAAATAAGAACGCCTTTCAGATCAACCAGTGGAACGAGAAATGAAGCCCAAGATACCGTCACGCCTTCAGTGCTCTCTCAAAAAAATTTCAACATGGAGCACTGACAACTTCCCTAACAGAGAACATTTGATCGTTGACTATGTTCACGGGGTCGGCCATCTTCACAAAGCAAGTCGAGAGCTATTTGTAGCCGGCATGACCAAAATAGGGGGCGCGCTAACAGCCGTCACAACCAAGCAACACTTTGCGATCAGAATGGTTTTCTCCAATGCGATCATGAAAATGCTTACCGCAGACACAATTCGAACACATAAACTTAAAGACACTCAAGAGTTAGGTCTTGCAACACTGGACGACCTTACCCACCTCATGCTTTGTACACTGGCTTGTGGCCAGTTCAACTTAATTCACCCAGTTCATCAGACTGTCTTCGAAGGCCTTGGGCATGGCTATGGAGTAAGTGATGGACACGATCTCCCTATCGGCACCACACTACGTTATGCCGCCTTCGGTCTAGCAATCATTGGCGATTGGCTGGGCAAACCACTGGACCTCGACAAGCATGCCCTGCCCCGTGATCCGGCCTGGGGTCAACTGGTCGCCCACTGGCGCGAGCCCGATCCAGCGAAACTGCTACCCATCCTGATGGCAGCCTGCGACACCCATATCGAGCGCATCGCCCTCAACTCCCGCGAACTTGATTCAGGTAACTTCGAATTCGGCTCTCCCTTCGAAGCCGTCTACCCCGCTGAAATTCTCGCCATCCTCAATCTGCGACGATCACTGGGCCTGACCAATCCCTTCATTGATCACCCACTGATGACAACCCCGTACGCGAAGCTCACCTGCCCGCCAGGCACCCGGCTTGAAAGAGACGAGTTGCTGGAGCGTTTTATGGCTGCAGTCTGCAAATACGATCCACAAGCCATGCCGGAAGGACTTTACCAAGCCGTCATGCAAACGACCGAGGAGCCTTGAGCCATGGCCCGACACGGCGCGATTCGCAAGGGTGACCGTCACAGCGGTGGCGGTCGGATGATCGAGGGTCGCGGTGTACTGATCGATGGTGTGCCGCAATGTGTGCTCGGCGATCGCGCAGCCTGCCCGCTGCACGGGGGTGAGTTCGCGCTGGTATCCAGCGCTGACAACACCGTGCTGTTCAACGACATCCCCTTGGTGTTCGAACCTGCGCAGCTGGCGTGTGGCTGCAGCGTTTTGTCTTCCTGCAGGCCGGGTAATGCCAGAGCGTAAGCCAACCTGGAGAGGTTGACTGGCAGTGCCGACGCCATCGCTGGGCAAGCCCGCTCCCACGCTGGTGTGTGCAGCGCTGGGAGCTGTAGAGCGTCAGCACCGCCAGTGGCGGCATGTTTACCCCATGAACAGACGGTACGCCGGATTCTCCGTCTCGTCCCAGTACTGATAGCCCATCTCGTCCAGCGCCAGTGGCAACCCGGCCAGTTCGTCCTCCGGCACCTCCAGCCCGGCGAACACCCGCGCCTGTGCCGCGCCGTGGTTGCGGTAGTGGAACAGGCTGATGTTCCAGCGCTTGCCCAGGCGCTCGAGGAAGCCCAGCAGCGCCCCAGGACGCTCGGGGAACTCGAAGCGCAGTACCCGCTCGCCGGCCCCTGGCGCCGCGTGGCCGCCGACGGTGTGGCGCACGTGCAGCTTGGCCAGTTCATTGTCGGTCAGGTCGAGCACCTGGTAGCCCTGCTCATGCAGGCTGATTAGCAGTTGCTCCCGTGGGTCGTGCTGGGGGTGGGTCTGCACGCCGACGAACAGGCGCGCCTCCTTGCCCGGGTAGTAGCGGTAGTTGAACTCGGTGATCTGGCGCTTGCCCAGGGCCAGGCAGAAGGCGCGGAAGCTGCCAGGGCGCTCGGGGATGGTCACGGCGATGATCGCCTCGCGCTGCTCGCCCAGCTCGGCGCGCTCGGCCACATGGCGCAGGCGGTCGAAGTTGACGTTGGCACCGGAGTCGATGGCCACCAGGGCCTGGCCCTGCAGGCCCTCGCGGGCCACGTAGCGTTTGATGCCGGCCACGGCCAGGGCGCCGGAGGGCTCGGTGATCGAGCGGGTGTCATCGTAGATGTCCTTGATCGCCGCGCACAGCTCGTCACTGCTGACCGTCACCACCTCGTCGACGAAGTGGCGGCAAAGCTCGAAGCAGTGCGCGCCGATCTGCGCCACCGCCACGCCGTCGGCGAAGGTGCCGACCTGCGGCAAGATCACCCGCTCGCCGGCGGCCATGGCGGCCTGCAGACAGTTGGAGTCCTCCGGCTCGACGCCGATCACCTTGACCTCGGGGCGCAGGTACTTGACGTAGGCGGCGATGCCGGCGATCAGGCCGCCGCCGCCGACCGGGACGAAGATCGCATGCAGCGGGCCGGGGTGCTGGCGCAGGATCTCCATGGCCACGGTGCCCTGCCCGGCGATGACGTCGGGGTCGTCGAACGGCGGCACGAAGGTCGCGCCGTCGCGATCGGCCAGTTGCAGGGCATGGGCCAGGGCGTGGGGGAAGCTTTCGCCGTGCAGCACCACATGGCCACCCCGTGAACGCACGCCTTCGACCTTGAGCGAGGGTGTGGTGGTGGGCATGACGATGGTGGTCTTGATGCCCAGGTGCGAGCCGGCCAGGGCCACGCCCTGGGCGTGGTTGCCGGCCGACGCGGTGATGACGCCGCGTTCGCGCTGGGCGGGAGTCAGGCGCGACAGCCGGGTGTAGGCGCCGCGGATCTTGAAGGAGAACGTCGGTTGCAGGTCTTCGCGCTTGAGCAGGACCTGGTTGCCCAGGCTGGCCGACAGGGCCGGCGCCACTTGCAAGGGGGTTTCGATGGCCAGGTCGTACACCGGGGCCGAGAGAATCCGGCGCACTTGTTCGGACAGCAGTTGCTGGGGCGTTGCCGGGGTACGCAGGGTGGCGCTGAGGCTGGTCATCGATGACTCCTGGTTTTTTTGTAGTGCCCAGGAGTCAGAGAGAAGAAACCCGCCTCCAGGGCGGGTTCAGTGCATGTGTGCGCTAGCCCGCCAAGCTGATAATGGCGGTAATAATGCTGAGGGCGCGACGCTGCGGGAATAGGTTCATGGGGTGGGAAGCTAGCGTGGGGGACAGGCGCAAGTCAAGGACTTCAGCTTTGGCTCAAGCGTGTTGGTTTGAGTGTTTGTATGCGCATTTATTGGCGAGGGTGATCATCAAGGCGGGCCTGGAGATGGCCGGGCTGCCGGTGGGCGAGCCACGGCGGCGGGTGTTCGGGCTGGATACCCAAGGCCGCAACCAGATGAAGACGCTGCTCGACGCCTTGCGTCAGGGCTAGTGTCCTGTCTCGGAAATAAGCTGTTCACTTTTGGCGGCGTCTTGGATGCCCGGCCGGCGTTGCCACTCCTCGCCATAGCCCTGCTATGACTCGTCGCGGCGCCTTGGCCGGACACCCAAGCCACTCGCCAAAAGAGAACGTATTCCCGAGACAGGACACTAGCATCAGCGATGTGCCTGTGGGCGTTCGCTCCCACAGGCCATCTGCACGCTTGAGAACTCAACCCCGAACCCGGAGAATGTACCGACCCAAACGACCAGAAGCCATGGAAAAGGACCTTTCCAGTGAACCAGAAACAACGCGACGCCCTCAGCAAGTTCCTCAGCTACGTACTGCGCCATGCCCCCGAATCCATCGACCTGTCCCTGGACCGCGACGGCTGGGCCGATGTCGACGCGCTGATCCACGGCGCCGGCCGACAAGGTCATGCCTTCGACCTGCACGCCCTGCGCGAAGTGGTCGAGACCAATGACAAGCGCCGTTTCACCCTTTCCGACGATGGCCGCCGCATCCGCGCCGCCCAGGGCCACAGCAGCGCCCAGGTCGAAGTGCGCCATGTCGCCAAGACGCCACCTGCCCTGCTCTATCACGGCACCGCCAGCCGCTTCCTGGCCTCCATCGAAGCCCAGGGCCTGATCCCCGGCAGCCGCCACCATGTGCACCTGAGCGAGGACCCGCAGACCGCGCTGGCGGTGGGCAAGCGATATGGTCAGCCAGTGCTGCTTAGGGTCGATACCCAGGCCATGTGCGCAGCAGGAACGGTGTTCTATCAAGCCGACAACGGTGTCTGGCTGGTAGACCAGGTGCCCCCGGCCCATCTGTCACGCCAAGCAGAGAAATAAACCCAACCCGTCCCCCTGTAGGAGCGGCCATGTGTCGCGAAAGGGCCGCAAAGCGGCCCCGGCGATCTTTGCATCAATGCTGAAATCCTGGGGCTGCTTCGCACCCCTTTCGCGGCACAAGGCCGCTCCTACAGGGGAATGTGCAAGCCTGGGACTAATGCGCCATCCCCAGCTCCGCATCATCCATCAGCGCCTTGGCCAAGGCACTGAGGTAATGCGCCGCCCAGACCATCCGCGGGTCTTCATCCATCACCCCGACCAAGGTCAGGTGGCGCACATAGTCCATCAGCTCCGACGCCTGTTCGCGAGCGTGCTGGCAGGGAATGCCGGGCTCGATGCAGAACAGCGGCTGGGCATCCTTGCCCTCGCCCTGATAAAAACGGGTTTTGCCCGGCGTGACCTGGGTCTTGCCATCGTCTGTGGTCATGTTCGATCTCCCTGAAAACGTCGTCGGCTAGTGCAGCGTGCGGGGCTCGCCCGGCACTTGGACCGAGTGCTGCACCTGGGTCAGGGCGGATTCGAGCAACGTGCGCACCGCCTCCATCTCGCGGGCGGCGGCCAGCATTAGGATCGCGCCGGGCGACCAGGGCTTGAGCTGGACGGCCTGGTTGGCCACCGTGAGGGCGCAGAAGGCGTACTCGATGGCGCGTACCAGGGTGTCTTCGAGGAAGTGGGCGTGATCCTGGGAGGAAGGTGGATCGGGGAGAATCTTCAGCATGCTCGTACTCCAACAATGGTTGAGGGTTGAGCTGTCAGCTGAACTGCTGTCAAACAGTCGGGTGGCAGCTGTACGCGGGTTGACAGACCGAGATCGTTGGCACTCGGCGCACACAAGGTGCCCGCACGTACAGCCGCCATTGAGCGTATGCACACGTGGACAACAATCGACGGTCTGTCAAAACCGGCCGCTGAATTGGCAGCGGCAGGCCGAGACTAGAAGGCGAGTTGGCCTGGAGCAAGGGCTGAAAGGCGGTAAAAGTATGCTTCGGAAATGGACTACAAGGAATAAGGAAATTCCGACTCACTGAGGCCAATACTGGCTATCGAAACCCGGAAAAGATGACAGTTTTTGCAGGTCCGCGTGCAAGACACACGTATCGATCCGCCCACTGCGCGGCTCCCTGATCACACCTCCGAGTCGAGCAACTCGCTCGTGCCATAGCTGAAAATGGTCCTGACCTGTCCCCCACGTCGATAGGACAAGGTGAACGCCGTCCAGTGGTCCCCTCGCTGGGCGCCGCTTTGCCGCAGTTGCTTCACCAACTTGAAGATCTCGGCGTTGTTGAAGGCAGTTTTCACGTCCATGACGTCCACACCCTGGTTCTCTGCAGTGAGCTGTGTTTCGACCCAGCCCTCTCCCACTTTGACCTCATACTGAAACGCGTCATAGCCGTCGACAATGCCTTGATCGAGAATCGAGAAAAGCTCTTTAACAATGGATAGATCTTCAGCAATCATCGCTTATTCACCGGTGGCGTATTGGGTTCATTGTCAAACATGCGCGTCATCTTGCGCCCGTTGATGGTGTAGGCCACCTCCAATGCATCCGGCCTTAATTTAAAAAGGGGACATGTAAAAAGGGGACAGATTTATTTTTCACACTCTAAATTTCGACTTGCCCCGCTTCCAGCGCTAGACGTCCTTACTAATATCTTCAGCATCAAGCTTCGTCGCCGTCTTGGCCATGCAAAGGCAGAAATTAGATTAGTAAAAATAAATCCGCCCCCTTTTCTCCGCCCCTTTTCTCTTCTTTTCTCTTTATACCCTATACCCCGCAAGTCTCATGTGCGAAAGCAACATCTCATCAAACATCTCATCAGACACACCCCTCATTGACCTGACACTCTTCCAATTCCAGAAAATCGGAAGAACTTTACTATCCAGGCGATCACACCCCTCAAGAAAAATACCAGCCAAATCATATTTATCCAAGCTTGGATTTTCCTCTAGCACCCTGTTTAGCACAAAGCTTGGCAGCACCCCATCAAGAATTCTCGACAATAAATCGTTATTTCCAGAAAGCGGCATGAATCGCCCCAACCACTGTTTCAACATTTAAAACCACAGGACTACCCCAGTTATCTTTTTGCACCGACTAAGAATTAGCACCTCAAAACACTTCATGCCTAAGCAGCTTAAACCCCGCCTGCCTCATGATTCTCTCCAAAGCAAATGAGCGATCCGTAGCATTAATATAAAGCAGGACCGTATAATCCGGATAATTTTGCTCTACCGCATCACCATCAAAAGGATCAATATTCAGCTTTAGAACAAAATTCTCTGCATCATCCCCACCCAACATATAATAAACACCCCCCTGATAAGAGCTATCTCTTTCCTCTAAAGCTTCCCCCAAGGTTCGTTCTACATTAACTTTTGCCGAGAGAAGACCTAGGTCTTTCGCACCATATAGATCATACGCAACAGTCATTTTGGCAAGCTCACACTCGGCGCACGACTCAAGGCCGCTGCCGCAGAGTCATAAATCATGAAATTAACTTCACGCCCAGCCTGGGCGCTAAGCTTACTCGACAAATCCTTTAGACCAATGAAAAAGGGGGCAGATTTATTTTTCACACTCTAAATTTCGACTTGCCCCGCTTCCAGCGCTAGACGTCCTCACTAATATCTTCAGCATCAAGCTTCGTCGCCTTCTTGGCCATGCAAAGGCAGAAATTAGAGTAGAAAAAATAAATCTGTCCCCTTTTCTCGTCCCCTTTTCTCACTTTTCTGCTCCATCGAACCCACGGCCCGCCATGGCCATCAGGTGCCTTACCTTGGGCACCCACGAACCTGCGGGGGAGTCGCCATACACATCGGTATTGGTGGTTACACGTACCGACGCCATGTCGGCAGGCAGAGTCGGTTCAAGACAGGGGACAGAATCGAAGCCGGAGCAGCCAGCGATTAAGCAGGCCAACAAAAACAGTATGCCGCGTATCATGGGAAATCCTTTTACACCCTACTTAAAAATCACACCTTAAACCCTGCGCTCAGACTATGGATATATGCCAGCCCGCTCAAGCTCGCAAAACAAAAAAACCATACCCTCCCGTATACTGCATGCATCCTTTCTTATTACAACACCCTTGGTCGTCGACACATTTAAAACAAAAGTATAAATATTACCCCCTCGCTCACCGTCCACCTTAAATATAAAGAACCCTTTATTCTTCACTGCCACCCGCTCAAGAACCTGAACAAAACCCTCAAGCTCGACACAACTCATATTTGGCAAGCCGAAACGAGCCGCATACCTGTCAGAAAGGAGATCGGAAGACATAAACCCAGCACCTCAATGCCTTTGAAATATATTAGATACTCGCAAAATCTGCCATCGCAACCTTGCCTACAACACTCGACCTAAAAAGCGGACAGCATAATACCCCATGCTTAAATTTCAACGCGTGTCGCGTCCAGCGTTCGACGTCCTCGCCAAAGCCTTAAGCACAAGACGTCGCCTTGACCATACACCAGCTGAAGGAGGATCAACTATCAGGAATCTCTATGTGAAATTCATTAGCATGAACCTCCAAAGACATCCATCCAGGTCCAGGCAAAGCGACAATCACCCCCTCAAGAAGGTACTCACCCATCGGTTTATCGGCCATGGCCTTGCATCTAAACTCTTGCACAAACTCATTGCCAGTAGATGTTTTTTTGTCCGAAGCATACTCATACACTACTTGCCTAGAAAAACTAACACCCGAAAACACGAACCAGCATCCTCCCACGTACTCGTGCATCGCATATAAGCTTTCACTTTTACTTTTGTACTTGAGCCACTCCCCATCCCTCGCACGAGCACTCAACAACTCCCCCTCGAGCTTCCATTCAATGTACTCAACATCTCTAACGGGGTCATATATATAGTGGACTGGAAAAGCACGCTCAACCTTAGAGCAATCGTCACCTTCGCACTCAACGACCTTGGCACCTAATGCATCCTTTATCAGCTTTGACTTTTTAAGAACCAGTCCTTTCTCGACAAAAATTCGAACTTCCCCTCCATTGACCACGCATTCTCCATACGTGCAATCAAATGTAACCAGAGAATTGAATTCAACTGAAATTATCATTTCATTTTCTCTAAAACGATAGTTTTCATGCTATCTAGATTTGTAATGACACTGCCATCTGTTCGCAAGAATGTTTGCCCTTCAAACCGAGCATCTAGAGCACCCTCTTGGACGACTCGCAATCCTAAAGACTGAAGATCAGCCACACTGGGCAGCTTTCCATAGGGGTTCGCAGCATTTGAATTTATAAAAATCCTGCCACCCGGTTGAACTACCCTCGTCGCCTCAGGCAAATAATCCATCATAGAGAAGGTACCGCCTTCACTTTTCGGTATGAATGGATTGCTGGCGACAATTTCGCCAACCGAGTTGTCTTTGAGAGGTAAATTTCTTGCATCGGCACGCACACCGGACTGAATACCAGCGCTTATATCCATATTAATTGCTCCTGGCGTTTGAGCATTCTTCCCTCCAAACAGTTCAATCGTGGGCTTCGTTACCCCACCTGCTTCTTTTGCCCCCTTTTCCGCCTCCTTTTCCGCCTTTTCCGCTCAGCCCCCTTTTGCAGCAATTACCTATATTATTTCTTATCACGCTTCCTCAGAGAGTACTCTTCCACATACTCCTTTGGCGGCAATGCCGTACCAAAAAAATGCAGTTCGCCGGTATCTTTATCAACAAAAATCGGCCCATTCCCAACCAGTTGAAATGAAAAATCACCTGTCTCAACATACTGTTTAGAGTTGAAGCAAAATAGCCACCCATCAGGAAACCCTTCAGAATATGTTATAACCAGCGGCATTGGAGACTTACTCAAATGATTAATAACCATATCCAGGGACTCTTCAAAACTTATCACTAGTTGGTCCTCAAAAACTTAAACGATGTGAACTTACTGAGATCAGCAACCTTGCCTGTCTGCCCATCTAAGAATCTGATAGTACCATTCTGGTTTACGACATTGAACACATGTCCAGGCTGACCAGGTCCATACGACCCATACACAATACCTCGCGCACCTGAGCCAATACCAATCATTTTCTGAGAAATATTATCCGCAGATGAGACCGATACAAATCTTGTACCAAACTGCTTTTCCAGCACTGTAATTGAAACGCCATCTGTTGATTTTATCGGAAGCGCCGAAGCTGGATTTCCAGCCAGAGTTGCATCAGTCGCAATTGAACAATTCACGCAGTTATGAGTTCGACCAGCTTCAGGAAAGCCTGGATTGACATTCTTAATCGAGCCAGCCGTTTCTTCGACCGCGCCACCCGTTCCTTTTGCACCGCTCGCGCCAAACCAGGATTTTATAGACTCGACAAACCCTCTACCACTCCGCGCCAACCCACGCACAAGCCCTGCACCCGAAAGCACCAGGCCAGCCAGCTCAGCCTTCTCGAGCGTATCCAGCCGCTCAGCTTCCGATGCCGTTGGCGTAAACAACGAATCCTTGTCCGGGAACCTTTCTATGAAGGTATCGACCAATTCCACGGCCAGTGGGTTGAGCTTATCCACCCCCTTGCCGTGTTGTGCCATCGATTCGAGGGCATCCACAAGCTCCTGCTGACTCACCTTGCCGCTACCCTCAGGGCAAGCGGTAGGCACCTGAGCGCATGCGTTCAGGATGCCCTTGGCATAGGCCTCGCCATTCTTGCGATGCAAGTCATGGTTGTACTGGGTGGCCGACTGCGCGATCTGCACGCCTTTGTCCAGCTCGCCGTTCACCGCAGCCGCCGCCACCAGGCCGGTCAGTTGCGACAACATCAAATGCAAGGGTTCATTGCCCTGCGCAGCCGACGACAGCGCATTGACCATCGCCTCGTTGAGCCCCGCGGCGGCCGCGCCGGTCTTGAAGTCGCCGCCAGTGGCTTCGGCAATCAGACCGCCCACGATGGCGTGGGAGATGACCTTCGGCAAACTACCGCTCTCGAAGCTGAGCGTCTGGTCGCCCACCCACTTGAAGCCAGTGGCCATGGCCACCGTGCTGGCCTCGCCGGCAAGTGAAGCGAGCAGGTTGTCCTTGAGGCTGCCGCCATTGATGGCCGTGGAAATGCTGCTACTGATTACCGCCCGGCCACCGGCGCGGAGCGCGACATCGGATGCATTGCTCCACGTCAGGACATTGTCGGTTGTGGAAGTCGCTGGCAACGCCTTGCCACCCTCGATGCTGACAGCACCTTTGTTGGCTGCATCACTGGCCTTGAACCAGTTTTGATCGGCGTACTGCAATGCCCCTGCGACCGCCATGGCAGTCGCCGCGCTCTTCAGGCTCTCCTTGCTCAAGGTTTCCTTGAGTGCCGCGCCCAGATCACCTTTGTTGTTGATGGTGCTGACCGCGCCGGTCGTGGCCAGGCTGGTGGCTCCTGCCAAGGGGGCGCCCGTCAGACCGAATCCGACCGGCCCCATGACCGCAGCCATCAGGATCGCAATTGCCAATTGCGCCGCTGGACCCAATCCGGAGTTGGCGTACTTGAAGCTGGTGTGCACCTCCTGGACCTGACGCCAGTCGACGCCGCCTTGCGCTTCCAGGTCCTTTAGCCAGGCCAGCTTGGGATCGGCCTTGACCATTGCATCGATGGACTCGTGCACCGTCTGTTGATTGACCTGGCGAACATCGGCGCGGATATTGCCCACGGCCTTGATCATCACATCGCCTGTGGCCACCAGTTCGCTCTGACGCAAGGTTTCGTCGGTACGCCCCTTGCCCTTCATACTGAACCAGCCGGCGTTGGACTTGCTCTTCTCGTGGCTCTCGTCGTGCAGGTCCTTGACCCCTTCGAAGGTGATGTCACCCCCGCTGTCCAGGGTCAGGTCGTCGCCGCTGGTGAGCTTGGCCACCTGGTAACGCTGGTCGCCGCCACTTTCCAGGGTGAGGTCACCACCGGTGCTGATCTCGCTGCCGACATGGCGCACGTCGGTGACTTCATCGCGGCGGGTCTTCTTCTTGCCCCAGCTGCCCTTGCTCTTCTTGTCATACAGCGAATAGTCGCTGTCGGTCTCGGCCAGCAGTTCCAGCTGGTCGCCGGCATAGAGGTAGGCCTCGTCGCCGGCGCTGACGCGACTGGAGATCAGCTTGAGGTCCTCGCCAGCGCTCAGCGAAATGTCGCCTGCGGCATTGACGCGGGTGCCGACCTGGCGGACATGGTCCTCCTGGCGGGTGACTTTCTTGGTCTTGGAGTAGAAGTGTTCCTCGTTGGCCGCCGAGGACAGGGTCATGTCGTTGACGGCGCTGATGGCGATGTTGCGCTTGGCATCCAGCTCGCTGCCGATGGCAGCGAAATCATTACCGGCCTTCATGTCGATATCGCGCCCGGCACTGATCTGCGAGCCGAACTGCTGCACCGAGCTACTGCGGTTGTTATGGCCGTTCTGGTAGCTGTAGGTCTGCTCGGCCGAGCCTATCAGCAGGTCACGACCGGTGCGCACGTCCACGTCGCGGCCGGCCTGGAGCATCCCACCCACGTTCAGGAAATCACGGCCGATGCCCAGTGACAGGTCATTGCCAGCCTCAATCCGCGCGGCGTTGTCGAGGCGCCCTTCGGTAACGAACATGCCACCCAGCATCGTCTGGGTGCGCTCGTTGATCAGGTCGCCAAACATCGTGTTGAGGGCAACATCGTGCCCGCTGATGATGCCGCCAGCACCGTTGAACAAGGTATCGCCTGCCAGCAAGTCGACCCGGCCACCGGCCTGGATCAAGCCGGTATTGACCAGATCCTTGCCGGCGATCGCCGACAGGTTGTTGCTGGCGCGCAGGGTACCGCTGTTCCTCAGGCTTTCGCCGGCGACCAGGTTGATGTCCTTGCCTTCGATCAGCGCCCCGGTCGGTGCCAGGCGATCATTGGCATGGGCCAGGTAGAGCACCGGCACCAGTACCTGCTCGCCCTTCACTTCATGCTTTTCGAGCCAGACGATGTCCTTGGTGAGCGCCGCCACCTGGGCGGAGGTCAGGGTGACGCCCAGCGACAGACCCAACTGCTCGCGGCTGGCCACGGCGTTGTCCATCAGGTGGCGATACAGTGCCTCGTCGGAGGTCTGGCCATCGATGAAACGCTTGCCGGTGCGGGCGGTCACCGCCTGCTGGATCAGCTGCTGCTCGTAATACCCATCGCCCAGGCGCTTCCAGCTCTGGTCCGGGTCGTAGCCGAGGTTGCCGAGCAGGTAGTCCGAACTCATGAACTGCTTGAGGTCGGTGAGCACCGGGTCAGTCTCGACCAGGTACTTGTGCGGCTGCGGCGCGCGGCTGTTGGCTGGCAGGCCCTGGACCCGGGCGATGGTCTGCGGGCTGACAGCCGTGGCGGCGCTGGACACCGCCTGCGCCGCGGCCATGCGCACGTCCTGCGGCGCCGGCGCGGTGCCCGGCTGGACGATCGGGGTGGCGGTATTGCGTTCGAGCGGGACGGCGGAGCTGCCACCGCTGGGGCGGCTGATGTCCAGCGCGGCCAGGCCGGGGCCGCTGACCTGGGTCTGCTCCAGCGGGGTGCCGGCACCGATCTGGGTGCGGCTCGGCAGGTTGTCCGCGCCCTGGGCCTGGCCCACCGCCGCGACACTGGCCACATCGGCCCGGTTGTCCAGGCCAAGGCCCTGGCGCTGGTTGGCCGTGAGCTGACGCTCGGTGCCCTGGATGGCGGTGATCGCGGCGATGTCCACCGTGCGCCCCTGGACCACCGGCAACAGTTGCTGGCGCTGGGCCAGGTCGATGCTGGCACCGCCCAGGGTCCAGCTGCTCGGCGCCGGCGCGGCGGTGCTGGCACCGGCCTGGCTGGCGGCCTGGGCGCTCAGGCGGAACAGCCCGGTACCACCGGTGGGCAGGGTGAAGCCGGGCAAGGCCAGCGGGTTGACCTGGCGCTGGGCGAGATCAGGCGGCAACTGGGCGTTGATCTTGACGACATTGTTCCTGACCTGGCTGGCGGCCTGGGTGTCGGCGCCATTGAGTGCCAGGCTGGAATAGCCGGTGTTGCTGCGGGTCACGCCATTGTTCAGGGTCTTGCTGGCCGTGATCGACACCAGGCCCCCCGCCTGGATCACCGCGCCGGCGGCAACGCCGGTGTTGGTCTGGGTTTCAGTTTTCGACACCTGGTCATAGGCAAGCAGCTGCGCAGGCAAGGCGTACCCGGAATTGGGCCGGTAATAGGGGTTGGCCTGCCCCGTATCCTGCCTCCCCATGCCGAGGGTTTCGCTACCGATATCCTCCCTGCCCCGACGCTTGTAGATGTATTCAAACTTGGTCTTGGAGTTGTACTTGGCGTATTCGGCGACCGCTCCACCGGTACCAACCAATCCCCTCCAGACCCCGCTTCGCTCACTGTCATTCGGGTTACGGAAAATGCGTGTACGGATCAGACTCTCGGTCGAGGCGCCCTCGTTGTTGAAGGTGTCGGCGGCGATATTGATCGACGTTGCCGCGCTGATCGAGCTGTGCGTGTTCTCGAACGCACCGGCCTGAACGCTCAGCGCGCCGCCAGTATTGATCGATGCCGCAGGCGAGTCGCCTGTGGTGGTGCGTTCGATCTCCTCGGTCACGTAGTAGTTGAGATCGTAGTGTCGGCCTTTGCAGTTCAGGCACTGGTACTTGATGGTCCCGGAGATCAGCCGTTCGTTGACCGAGAAATTGTCACGCTTGTTGCTGACGGTGTTGGCATACAAGCCCATCGCCCCGTCACTCTGCAGCGTGGCGGAGACGTTCTCGATCAGGCTGGCCCGCCCCTGCGCGGCATTGGCCGCCACCATCAGGCCGCCGAGGCTGTATACGGTGGCGAAGCGGTTGGTGAAGCTGCCGGTCAGCAGACGCATGTCGCCGCCGCTGGAAATCAGGCTCTGGCCAGCGGCGCTGCCTTCGTTGCGCAGTACCTGGCTGACCAGGTCGAGCTTGCCGGCGCTGCCCACGGTGCCGCTGTTGCCGAAACTGCCGGCATTCAGGGTCATGTCGCGACCCGAGGTGATCCGCCCCTGGTTGATGAAGGCGCCGCCACTGCTGACCTGTACATCGCCGGCACCGGCAATGCGCCCGCCGCCCAGTACCTGCACGCCGGCGGCGCTGAGGTTGAGGTTGCCCAAGCTGGTGGCCTGCCCGCTGCCGGCGTACTGGCCGCTCAGGGCCAGGTCGAGCGTGCCGTTGCTGGCAATCAGGCCGTTGTTGGTCCAGTTGCCGCCGCGGCCCACCAGGCTGGTGCTGGCCAGCAGCTGGCCGCTGCCGGTCAGGTTCAGTTCACCCACGTTGACGGTAAGGCGCGCGGCCTGGACCGCGCTGCTGTTGGTCCAGCTGGCGGCGTTCAGGGTCAGGCCGCCCAGGGTGACGATGTCGCCGCCGGCATTGCCCAGGTTGGCCATGCCGATCTGCAGCTCCCCTGCCCCGCCATGCAGCAGGCGACCGCCGCCGTTGAGCAAGCTGGCGGCCTGCAGGGTGAAGTCCTGGCTGGCGACTTCCAGCACGCCATTGCGGTTGTCCAGCACGCCAGCCAGTTGCAGCGTGGTGGTGCCGGCGCTGCCCAGGCTGCGCAACTGGCCGCCCTGGTTGTTCAGGCTGACGGCGCTGAGGCCAATGCGGGTATCGCTCTCGACGATGC
The DNA here is from genome assembly GCF_014268865.1 of Pseudomonas sp. BW16M2. Lineage (NCBI taxonomy): Bacteria > Pseudomonadati > Pseudomonadota > Gammaproteobacteria > Pseudomonadales > Pseudomonadaceae > Pseudomonas > Pseudomonas sp. BW16M2. The sequence continues at coordinate 20,478 of NZ_JABWRI010000046.1, forward strand.
CGCCGACGTTGTCAAAGGCGCCACGCAGGGTGAAGTCCAGCGCCTGGCCGGCCAGTTGACCTCCAGCGCCGTTGTCCAGGTCGGCGGCATCGATGTTCACCTGGCCCAGAGCGTACAGACCACCACCGCGGTTGTTCAGGTTGCCGGTATGGATCTGCAGCGTGCCGGCTTGCGCGGCCAGGCGGCCGCCGCTGTTGTCCAGGCCGCCCAGGGCGATCAGCTTGAGCTGACGCGCCTGCAACGTACCACCCTGGCCGTTGCGCAGCAGCCCACCGACCTGGGCATCGAGCAGCCCCTGCAGGCTGGCGATGATGCCGCCACGGTTGTCGACGCTGGCCGCCTTGAGCAGCAGGTTGTCGTCCTGGGCGATCAGCTTGCCGCCCTGGTTGTCGACAGCGCCGCTGGTGAGGTCGATAGCGCCCTTGGCCTGCACGCTGCCGGCCTGGTTGCTCAGGCTGGCGGCTTTCAGGGTGATGGCGTCGGCCTGGCTGTAGAGCAAACCGTCGCGGTCGTTGTGCAGTGCGCCGGTCAGGTTCAGGCCCAGCGCCTGGTTGGCGGCCAGGGTGCCGTTGTCGCTGTTGTCGAGGCTGGCGCCGTTGAGGTCGAGGTAGGTCCGGCTGGTCAGGCGCCCGCCCTGGTTGGCGATTGCCGCACTGCCGCGTAGCTGCAAGCCGGTGCTGGCCAGCAGGGTGCCCTGGGCATTGTCGAGCTGGCTGGCGAGGTCGAGGGTCAGCGTGTTCAGGCCGATCAGGGTGCCGCCACGGTTGTTCAGCGTCGTGGCCTGCAGGCTGAACGCGCCGCCTGCGTCCACGCGTCCGCCCTGGCTGTTGTCCAGGCTGCCGTCGCGCAGGTCGAGCTGCTGGGCGCCGGTGCTGGCGAGGTAACCGCCACGGTTGTCCAGGCTCGTGGCCTTGATGCGCAGCTGGCCCTGGCTGACCAGGGCGCCAGCGTCACGGTTGTCGAGGGCGCCGGCCAGGGTGATGCCCAGGTCGCCGTCGCGGCTGGACAGGGTGCCGTTGTTGCGGTTGTCGAGGGTCGCGGCATTGACGGTCAGGCCCTGCCAGCCGGAGATCAGGCCGCCCTGGTTGATCAAGGAGGTGGTGCCCAGGGTCAACTGCTGGCTGCTGATCAGCCGACCATTGCTGTTGTCCAGCGTGCGCGCGGCGAGGCTGAAGCCCTGCGGGCTGGAGATCTCGCCCTGGCGGTTGTCCAGGTCGCGCAGATTGCTCAGGGTCAGTTGGCCCTTGGTGTGGATCAGGCCAGCGCGGTTGTCCACGTCGCCGCCGGCGATGCCCAGCAGCAGCGCCAGGCTGCGCTCGCCGAGCAGGCGACCGCCCTGTTGGCTCAAGCTGTCCGCGCTCACCTGCGCGGCGCCCTTGGCGGAGATTTCACCGCCTGCGTTGCGCAAGGCGGTCGCGCCCAGGGTCAGGCTGTCGAGGCTGTTGATCAGCCCGTTGCCGCCATTGTCGAGTGTCCCGGCGCTGGTCAGTGCCAGGTGCGTGGTGGCGAGCAACTTGCCGCCCTGGTTGTCCAGGCCCTTGCTGGTGACGTTCATCTGCCGGCTGGCGCTGATCTGCCCACCCTCGCGGTTGACCAGCTGACCGTCGATGTCCAGGGTCAGGTCGCCACGGCTGGTCACTGCCCCGCCGCTGTTGTCCAGGCGCTGCGCCTGGACCGACAGGCTGGCGGCGGCGATCTGGCCCTTGAGGCTGGTCAGGGCACGCTCGACCACCAAGGTCAGGCCCTGCTGGCCGAGCAGCTTGCCGTTGCTGTTGTCCAGGGTCGTGGCGGCCAAGGCGAAGGCCTTGGCGCTGGAGATCTCGCCGCCACGGTTGTCGACGTCGGCGAAGCGCTTGAGCAGCAACTGGCCGGGGGTGTTGATCAGGCCGCCCTGGTTGTCGAGCTGGCCGTGGTTCAGGTCCAGCTCGACACTCGCATCGGAGTACAACTTGCCGCCGTACTGACGCAGGCCGCTGACGTTGGCAGTCAGCGCCTCCTGCGCGGTGATGTGTCCGCCGCTATTGTCCAGCAGGCCAGTGTCGATTCGCAGCAGGCCGGCGCTGGTCAGGCGCGCGCCGTCCTTGTTGTCGAGGCTGTCGCTGGTGATGCGCAGGTCGCCCTTGGCACTGACCAGGCCCGCCTGGCCGTTGTCCAGGTGCGTGCCGCTCAAGGTGATCTTGCCATCGCCCAGCAGCTTGCCACCCAGGTTGTTCAACACGCCATGGCTGGACACGACCAGATCACCGGCGCTGGAGACTTCGCCAGCGGCATTGCTGATGCTGGCGGCCGCCAGCGACAGCGCGTCCTCACTGGCAATCTTGCCCTTGTCGTTGTTCAGCGCGCCGCTCAGTCGCGCATCAATGCCCTTTTCTCCGCGCACCTCGCCCTGGGCGTTGTCCAGGCTGGCCCCGCGCAGGGTGAACCGGTCTTCGCTGGCAATCACGCCAAGGCGGTTGAGCAGCGTCTGGTGCTCGACCGTCAGCGCCCCCTTGGCCTTGACCAGGCCGCCGTCGCCGTTGTCCAGGGTCTGGCCTGCGAGATGAACGGCGCCCTGGCCGGAGATTTCGCCGTTGCGGTTGTCCAGGCTGGCAGCCTTGACGTCGAGCAGGCCGGTGGCAGCCAGCAGGCCCTTGGCGCGGTTGTCGACTTTATCGGCGGTCAGGTCCAGCACACCGCCGGCCTCGACGGTGCCGGCCTGGTTGTCCAGTTCGCCCAGCTGCGCGCGTAGGTCGGTCCTGGCCGACAACTTGCCCTTGCCGTTGAGCACATTGGCCGCCTCGAGCAGCAAGCGAGCCTCGGCTGAGATGACGCCCGCCTGGTTGTCGAGTCGGCCCTGCACCTTCAGGTCGATGTCGTTCAGGCTGTTGAGCGTGCCCTCGGCATTGTTCAGGGTGTTGGCGCGCACCACCAGGTGGCGGGCGCTGATCATGCCGGCGACGTTGTCCAACTGCCTGGCAATGCGCAGGGTCAGCCCCTGGCTGCCGAGCAGCTTGCCGCCGCTGCCGTTGTCCAGGCTCTCGGCAACCAGTTCGTAGCCCTGGATGCCGTTGATCTGGCCGCCACGGTTGACGACTTCGCCGAGGTTGCGCAACAGCAGCTGGCCCGGGCCACGAATCAGGCCATTGCTGTTGTCCAGCCGGCCATGGTTGAGGTCGAGGCTGAGGTCCTCGATGCTGAACAGTTCACCGCCCTGCTGGTCGAGGCGGGAGACGCTGGCCAGCACCTGGCGCCCGGCGATGCTGCCGGCGGCTTGGTTGCCGACCGTGGTCGCGCTTAGGTCCAGGCGCTGGCCACTGCTGAGCAGGCCTCCCTGGCCGTTCTCCAGGGCGCCGGTGCGCACCGTGCTGTTGCCTTCGGCGGTGATACGGCCCTTGTTGCGGTTGTCCAGGCTCGCGGCGCTCAGTTGCAGATGGCCGTCGGTTTCCAGAGTACCGCCCTGATTGTCCAGCGCCGTGGCGCTGGTCACGATCAGGTCGCCCTTGCTGCTGACCTTGCCGCCCTGGTTGAGCAGCGTGACGCCCTCGAAGGTCAGGCTGCCACTGCTGTCGATCAGGCCTTTGTTGTTGTCGAGCACGGCATCGCGCAGCGGCTGGCCACGGTCCTCCAGGACCACCAGCAGCGAGCGCCCGGCGCCCAGGCTGCCGCCCTGGTTGTCCAGGCGCGCGCCGAGCAGATCGACGTCGCGGCCCGACACCAGGCCCTTGTTCTGGTTGACCAAGCGCGCCACGGTCAGGGCCAAGCGGTTGTCGGCGATCAGCCGGCCACCTTCGCTGTTGTCCAGTTGCTCGGCCTGCACCAGCACCTGCGCCTGGCTGGCCACCCGGCCGCCTTTGTTATCGATGTCGCCCACCTGCAGGTCGACACCGGCATTGCCAACCACCACGCCTCCGACGCGGTTGTCGAGGGCGGTACCGCGCAGCGTCAGGCTGCCTTCGGCGACCAGTTCGCCGCCCTGCTGGCGCAGCGTGCCGACGCGGGCATCGAGGTTGGCGCGGCTGGCGATTCGCCCCTTGCCGTTGTCCACTTCCTCGGCCTCGAGGTCCACTGCCGCGGTGGCGCTGAGCAGGCCTTCGCGGTTGTCCAGGTGCCGGCCTTTGAACACCAGGGTGGCGCTGCTGCGCAGCACGCCGTTGCGGTTGTCCAGGGCATCGACGAACAGTTGCAGTTGGCGATCGGCGTGCAACACGCCTTTGTGGTTGTCGGTGCTGGCGCTACGCAGGGTCAGCAAGTCCTTGCCGGACACCACCCCGCTGCGGTTGTCCAGGTGACCGAGCAGCAGCTCGATCAGGCCCAGGGCACGCACTTCACCGCCCTGGTTGTCGAACAGGCCGCCGACCTGCGCCTTGATCCGGCCATCGCTGGCCAGGCTGCCGCCGACGCGATTGTCCAGGCTGGCGGCGGTCACCTGCAGGTCCTTCTGTGACAGCAGCGTGCCGTTGCGGTTGTCCAGCGCTCCCTGCACCGTGAGCAGGGCCGCCTGGTCGCCGATGATGCCGCCGTCACGGTTGTCCAGGCTGCCGGCCTCGATACGGGTGACCGCGCCACTGGACAGCTCACCGCCGACGGTGGCCAGCGCGCCGCTCACTTTTACGCTCAGGCCATGCTCGCCACTGACCGTGGCGTCATGGTTATCCAGGCTGGCCGCACTGACTTCGACCCGACTACCGCTGACCAGGCCATTGACGTTGCGCAGCACCTCGGCGACCCGCACCACCAGTGCCTGGTCACTGCGCACGCTGCCATCGCCGTTGTCCAGGCTGGTCGCCGCCAGCTCGAAGGCCTGGCTACTGGAGATTTCGCCACCCCGGTTATCAACGCTGCTCAAGCGCTTGAGCAGCAACTGCCCGGCGCTGCGGATCAGTCCGCCCTGGCTGTCCAGATGGCCGTCGGTAAGGTCCAGGGTCAGGTCGCTGTCGCTGGTCAGCTTACCGCCGCCCTGCTGGTCGAGACGCCCGACCTCGACCAGCGAGGCGCCGTGGGCGCCGATACGACCACGTTCGCTGTTGTCCAGCTCGCCGGCCTTGAGGGTCAGTGTGTCGCCACTGGTGAGGACACCTGCCTGGCGGTTGACCAGGGCGTCTGCTGTCAAACGCACCGGGCCCTTGCCGGTGAGCAGGCCCTGGTCGCTGTTGTCCAGGCGCTGGCCGGTGAAGGTGACGGCCTGGCCGCCATTGACGACGCCCGCGCGGTTGTCGAGCTGCCGCGCTTGCAGGGCAATGTCGCCCTGGGCGGCCAGACGGCCCAGGCGATTGTCCAGATCGCCGCCGAACGTCAGCGCCAAGCTCTCACGGGCCTCGATGACACCGCCTTGGTTACCCAGGCTCGCCGCCTGGAAGTCGAGTACCTGCCCGGAGATGCGCCCCTTGGCGTTGTCCAGCGCCTGGGCGATGCGCAGGGTCAGCGATTGCTGCGAGAGCAGCTTGCCGCCCTGGTTGTCGAGTGCCTCGGCGGCGACCGCGTAGGCCAGGTCGCTGGATACCTCACCAGCGCGGTTATCGACCCGGGCCAATTGCTGCAACAAGAGCTGGCCCGGCGCGTTGATCAGGCCGCCCTGGTTGTCGAGCAGGCCGTGGTTCAGGTCAAGGAGCAGGTCCGCGCCGCTGAACAGCTGGCCGCCGTTGGCCTGGCGCAGGCCTTTGATACGGGCGACCAGCGACTGGCCGGCGTGGATGCGCCCGGCGTCGGTGTTGTCCACCTGGCCGGCGTTCAACTCAAGCCCCTGTGCCGCGTATATCTGCCCGCCGGCGTTGACCAGGCCCGCGGTGCCGACCTTTGCCTGGCCCTGGCTGCTGATCTGGCCTTGGTCGTTGGCCAGCGAACCGCTGTCCAGTTGCAACTGCTCGGCGGCCACCACGGTACCACTGCGGTTGTCCATGGCCCCTACGCTGGCAACCGTCAGCTGGCGGTCACCCTGCAGGCGCCCGGCACGGTTGTCGACGCTGCCCGCGCTCAACGTCAGGTCGGCGGCGCTGATCTCGCCACGCTGGTTGTCCAGCGCGCCGTCCAGGCGCAGCCGGGACGCCTCGCGCGCCTTCAGCTTGCCGTCGGTATTGAGCAGATTGCCCGCCTTCAGGTCCAGGCCCTGGGCCGAGACCAGGCCACGGGTGTTGTCCAGCAGCTGGACGACACGCAAGGTCAGCGCCTGCTCGGAAAGCAGCTTGCCGTCCTGGTTGTCGAGGCTGTCGGCAGCCAGGCTGAAGCCAAGCTGGCTGGAGATCTCGCCGCGGCGGTTGCCAACCGTGGCCAGGTTGCGCAGCAGCAAGGCGCCCGGGCTCTGCAGCGTGCCGCCTTCGTTGTTCCAGTGGCCACGGGAGAGGTCCAGGGTCAGGCCCTGGGCGGCACTGATGCGCCCCTGGCGATTGTCCAACCCGGTGCTGGTCAGCAGCAGGCTGCCGTTGCCGGCGATCTGCCCCTCCAGGTTGACCAGGCTGCCGGCCTGTAGCACGAAGGCCTGCTCGGCCAGCAACCGGCCACGGCTGTTGTCCAGCTGGCCGGCGACTGTCAGTTGCAGGCCGCCGCGCGCCTGCACGGTGCCGTCCTGGCTGAGCAGGGTCGCGGCGCTCAGGGTCAACTGGTGGCCAGCGATCAGGCCGGCGGTGTTGGCCAGTTGCCCGGCAATCTGCACCCGCAGGTCGTTGCCGCCGAGCAGCTTGCCGGCGCTGTTGTCCAGTTGCCGCGCCACCAGCGCATAGGCCTGGCCGGCGGAGATCTCGCCGCCGCGGTTGTCGACGGTCCCCAGGCGTTGCAGGGTCAGTTGGCCCGGGGTAGTGAGCAGGCCGCCCCCGCTGTTGTCCAGGTGGCCGTCCGCCATGTCCAGGGTCAGCGCCTTGGCGCCGTGCAACTGGCCCCCGCCGCGCTGGTCGAGCTGGCCCAGGCGCGCCGTGGCCTGGCCATCGCTGGCGATGCGCCCGGCATTGCGGTTGTCGACGCTGGCGGCCTGCAGTTGCAGGTCCTGCCCGGCAGCCAGGGCGCCGGCGCGGTTGTCCAGGCGCCCGGCGACGGTGATGTCCAGCGCCCGCCCGGCGCTCAGCCGGCCGCCTTGGTTGTCCAGCTGGTTGGCGCCCAGCGTGTTGCGCTGCTGCGCCGACAGCTCGCCGCCGCGGTTGTCCAGGGTCTGCGCAGTGATGCGTTGGGCCTGGCCGGCGCTGATCAGGCCGTTCTGGTTGCCCAGGGTCTGTGTCGCCTGCACGGTCTGGTCGCGCCCCGCCAGCACCCTGCCCTGGGCGCTGTTGTCCAGGGCGGCGCTGGTGATCCGGCTGTCCTGCCCGGAACTGAGGGTACCGCTGCGGTTGTCCAGCTGCCCTTGTACCGCTAGGTCCAGGTCGCGGCTGGCGACAATGCTCTTGCCACTGTTGAGCAACTGCCCGCTGGCAATGCTCACGTCACCCTGGGCGTTGCGGCTGCCATCGGCATTCACGCCGGCCTCGATCACGCCCTGGTTGGCCAGTGTGCCTGTGGCCTGGACGCTGATTCGGTTGCCGGCAGTGATCGCCTGGCGAGAGGTCAGGTCGGCACTGCTGCGCACCTCGACCTGGCTGGCGCCATGCACCGGCCCTTGCAGGTCGACGCCGGCGGCCTGCAGCCTGACAGCGCCACTGGCGCTGGCCTGGGCCAGGCTCAGCTGACCATTGGCGTCCAGGCGGATATCGCCGCCACTGGCCGCCACGTCCCCGGCCAGGCGCACACCGACGCCCGCCTCGGTACCTACCAGGCGAATGGCGCCGGCGTACATGCCACCCAGGGCGCTGGAGTCGATGGCCAGGGCCGGCGCATCGGCCGCGTTGCCAGCGCGCGGTGTCGTGGCCAGGGTCTGGGCGTCGACATCGTTGCGCCCGGTGATGACGTTCAGTTCACGAGCGCGCAACTGCGCGTTCAGGCGTGCCGAGCGGGTAATGATGTCGAAGCGTTCGACATTGTCGGCATTCAACCCCGCCCCTTCCAGCGCCACGCTGCCGCCATCGACCTGATAGCCACTGAGCGCGCCACGGCCGTCGAGCACCGGCTTGCCGGTGCTCAGGGTCACTTGCGGCGTGTTGATGAAGCCACAGCCATCACAGGTGATGCCGTGAGGGTTGGCGACGATGACCTTGGCCGCATGCCCGGCCACTTCGGTATAGCCGCGCAGCTGGCTGGCGTTGGCGCCGTTGACTTCGTTGAGGATGACATTGGCCGCCGCCCCTTGCAGGTTCGGGTTGCCGACGATGATCCCGCCCAGCTGGGTGGCCTGGGTGCGCTCGGTGGCGTTGTTGAGGATCAGCCCCTGCTGGCCGACGTTGTAGTCGCTGAACTGGTTGTGCGA
>NZ_JABWRI010000047.1:0-28026 GCF_014268865.1 Pseudomonas sp. BW16M2
GGCTTGCCCCGCGATAGCGATGGTGGGTCTGACATCGCAATCGCGGGGCAAGCCCGCTCCCACGTTCCCGAATCAGATCCTGAAACTCCCCACCAGATGCTTCAACCGCTCGACCTGATGTTCAAGGTCGGTGCAGGCACGCAAGGTGCTCTGCAGGTTGTGCACCCCTTCCTGGTTCAACGTATTGATCTCGTTGATGTCGACATTGATCGACTCGACCACGGCCGTCTGCTCCTCGGTGGCGGTGGCCACCGACTGGTTCATGCCGTCGATCTCGCCGATGCGCTGGGTGACGCTGCCCAGGCGCTCGCCGGCCTGGTTGGCGATGCCCACGCTGCGATCACTGTGCTGCTGGCTCTGGTTCATGGTGCTGACCGCCACCTGGGCGCCTGCCTGCAGCTCTTCGATCAGGCGCTGCACCTGCTGCGCCGAGTCCTGGGTACGGTGGGCCAGGTTGCGCACCTCGTCCGCGACCACGGCGAAGCCGCGCCCGGCCTCACCGGCGCGGGCGGCCTCGATGGCGGCGTTGAGCGCCAGCAGGTTGGTCTGCTGCGAGATGCCGCTGATCACATCGAGGATCTGACCAATGTTCGCCGTGTGGTTGTTCAGCGTCTCGATGTTGCCGCTGGCGTCGCTGATGCGTGCCGACAGCTGGTTCATCACGTCGATGGTCTCGCCGACCACCTGCTGGCCTTCCTCGGCCAGGCCGCGGGCGGCGCTGGAGTGCTGCGAAGCGAGGGCGGCGTTCTGGGCGATTTCCTGGGCGGCGGCGCCCAGCTGGTTGATCGCCGCGGCCACGCTGCTGGTGCGGCTCGACTGCTGGTCGGCGTTGTGGATCGAAGCGTTGGAGGCGTTGACCACCTGGCTGGCCACGGCATTCACCTGGCCGGTGGCCGAGGCCACTTCACGGATCGATTCGTGGATCCGCTCGACGAAACGGTTGAACGACTGCGCCAGGCTGCCGAACTCGTCCTGGGCGTGGATGTTCAGGCGTCGGGTCAGGTCGCCCTCGCCCTCGGCGATGTCGCGCATGGCGCGGCCCATGACGTGCAGCGGTTCCATCAGCACGCGGATCAGCAGGCCGAGCAGGGCGATGATCACCACCACCGCGATCAGCGTCGCCACCAGCGCCGAGGTGCGCAGCTCGCCGAGCATGGCGAAGGCCGCGTCCTGGTCCAGCACCAGCGCCACGTACCAGTCCGCCGACGGCACGCCGTCGACATGGGTGAAACTGATGAACTGCCGACGGCCCTCGACCTCGACCTCTTTCAGACCGCTGCCGATGCGCAGGTCGTTGCCGGGGTAGACATCGGCCAGGGTCTTGAGCGCCAGCTCACCCTTGGGGTGGATGAGCACCTTGCCTTCGCCGTTGACGATGAAGGCATGGCCGCGACCGCCGAAGTCCAAGGTGTTGATCAGGTTGCTGATGGTCTGCAGGTCGGTGTCGACACCGCTCACGCCGATCATGCGCCCGCCCTGCTGCACCGGGGTGGCCAGGGTGATCACCAGCTTGCCGGCCGAGACCGAGATGTACGGCTCGGTGACGATGGTCTGGCCCGCCGCGCTGGCCGCCTTGTACCAGCCGCGCACGCGCGGGTCGTAGTCGGCGGCGCGGTTGCCCACCGGCACCGACTGCATGCTGCCGTCCTGGCCGCCGAAGTAGGTGAGGATGAAGTTGCCGCTGTACACCGGCAACGCCAGGATGCGGTCGAGGCTGCCCTTGGCCGGGCCGTCGACGGCGATCTGCTGGGCCACCGAGTTCACCAGCTGGATGCGGCTGTCGAGCCAGGTGCGGATGTTGCCCGCGGTCAGGTTGCCCAGTGACTGCAACGTCGATTCGGTGTCGCTGCGCAGCGACTGGCGTTGCCGGTAGTCGTTGAACAGGACGAAGCAGGTGAAGGCGACGGCCACCACGAGGGCGGCGGCCAGCAGGATCTTGTGGCTGAACTTGAGGTTCTTGGTCATTTTTCTTGGAATCTGCGCACGGGCACGAAGGGGAGGGGTGCGGCAAAAGGCCACACCACCGCTCTATGTCGACGCGCAGGAATAAAACATTAATCGTTTGCGCACCAGGCGACCAACGGCGCACAACGAAACCTGGCCCGCCAGGGAACCGCGGAGCCTTTTTCCCTTCTAAGCTCCCTGCAGGCCCTCGTACCTGCGTATCCACCTCCAGGAGTGTCCCTTCATGTCGTTGCGTTCCCTCGCCCTGTTGTCCTTGTGTGTCGTCCTGACCGCCTGCAGCAAGATCAACCAGGAAAACTATTCCAAGCTCAAGGCCGGCATGAACAAGGCCGAGGTCGAGCAACTGCTCGGTTCGCCCAAGGAGTGCTCTGGCGCGCTGGGCATGAGCAGCTGCACCTGGGGTGACGAGAAGAGCTTCATCAGCGTGCAGTACGCGGCGGACAAGGTCCTCATGTATTCCGGGCAGGGCCTCAAATGAGGCGTCTGCACCTGCTGCTGGGCGTGTGCCTGGTGATGCTGCTGGGTGGCTGCGCCACCTCGGCCACCGACCCGCTGGCGCCGAAGACCGCAGGTGCGGTCGACCTCAAGCGTTACCAGGGCAAATGGTTCGAGCTGGCGCGCCTGCCGATGAAGTACCAGGACGGCTGTGCCCAATCCGAAGCCCACTACAACCTCAAGCCCGACGGCACGGTCGGCGTGCTCAATCGCTGCCGCACCATGGGCGACGAGTGGCTGCGCGCCGAAGGCCATGCCACGCCGCAGGAGGCCGGGCACACCGACAGGCTGTGGGTCGAGTTCGACAACTGGTTCACCCGCCTGGTGCCGGGCGTGGCCAAGGGCGCCTACTGGATCCTGTTCGTCGACGAACGCTACCACACGGCGATTGTCGGCAGCCCGGATCGCAAGTACTTGTGGATTTTGTCGCGCACGCCTTCGTTGCCGGCGTGGGAGCGCGAGAATCTCTTGGCCAAGGCGCGGCAGCAGGGGTATGACACCAATCGGCTGATCTGGCGCACGCCCGACAAGCAGATTGTCGTCCGGCATTGAGCCTGCTCACCATCTAGAGGTGGACGCGCCCCCTGTGGGAGCGGCCTTGCGTCGCGAAAGGGCCGCAAAGCGGCCCCAGCAACATCTTCATCGACATCGAGATCCCGGGGGCGCTATGCGCCCCTTTCGCGACGCAAGGCCGCTCCCACAGAGCCAGTGTTCACCCCAATAGCTGGCGTAGCACCTCGACAAACGCCACCGCACTTTCCTCTTCCTGCCCATGCCGCCCCTGGCGCACCACCCACTGCCCGTTGACCATCACATCGCGCACCTGGCGGTCGCCGCCCGCGAACAGCCAGCGGTTGAGGATCGCATCGCCGTCGGTCACGGCCAGATACGGGTCCTGCCCATCCAACACCAGCCAGTCCGCGCGCTTGCCCACGGCGAGTTCGCCGATCGGCTGCCCCAGCGCCTGTGCGCCACCCGCCAGTGCGGCATCATAGAGAGTGCGGCCCACCATCGGCTGGTCAGCGCGATACAGCCGGTTGCGCCGCTGGTCGCGCAGGCGCTGGCCATACTCCAACCAGCGCAGCTCCTCGACCACGCTGAGCGACACATGACTGTCCGAGCCAATGCCCATGCGCCCACCCTGGGCCAGGTAGTCCACCGCCGGGAAGATACCGTCGCCCAGGTTCGCCTCGGTGGTCAGGCATAGCCCGGCCACCGCGCCGCTGCGGGCCATGGCGGCGACTTCGTCGGCTTCGGCGTGGGTGGCGTGGACCAGGCACCAGCGCTGGTCGACTTCGACATGCTCGTACAGCCACTGCAGCGGACGGCGGCCGCTCCAGGCCAGGCAGTCATCGACTTCCTTCTGCTGCTCGGCAATGTGGATATGGATAGGGCAGGCCGTATCGCCGGCGCCCAGCACATCGGCGATCTGGCCCGGCGTTACCGCGCGCAGGGAATGGAAGCACAGCCCCAGCGCCTGCGCCGGTTGTTGCGCCAGCAAGGGTGCAAGCTGCTGTTGCAGGCGCAGGTACTGCTCGGTGGAGTTGATGAAGCGCCGTTGGCCGTCGTTGGGGGCCTGGCCGCCGAAACCGGAATGGCTGTACAGCACCGGCAACAGGGTCAGGCCGATACCGCTGGCACTGGCGGCGGCGCTGATGCGGCGCGACAGCTCGGCGGGGTCGGCATAGGCCTGGCCGTTCTGGTCATGGTGCACGTAATGGAACTCGGCCACCGAGGTGTAGCCGGCCTTGAGCATCTCGATGTACAGCTGGCGGGCGATCACCTGCAGTTGCTCGGGGGTGATCCGGCCGACCAGGCGGTACATCAGCTCGCGCCAGGTCCAGAAGCTGTCGTTGGGATTGCCGGCGACTTCCGCCAGCCCCGCCATGGCCCGCTGGAACGCGTGCGAGTGCAGGTTGGGCATGCCCGGCAGCAACGGCCCGGCCAGGCGCTCGGCGCCATCGGCGCTGGCATCAGCCTCGATCGAGGCCAGTCGGCCGTCGGCGGCGACCTCCAGGCGGACATTGCGGGCCCAGCCCGAGGGCAGCAGGGCGCGTTCGGCGAAGTAGGCGGACATCGGTGAAATCCTGTTATTGTTAGCTTGTATATACATATACAGCCGTTTGCCTGCCGGGTAAACTCCGGCAAGCTACCGTTCACTCCAACCGCACAAGGATTCAACGCCGTGCCGACACCTCCTGTCTCCGCGCTGGTTGCCCAGATGGGCGAAGGGCCGGCGCCGCTCTACGCCCGGGTGAAACAGATGATCATCCAGCAGATCGAGAGCGGCAGCTGGCCGCCTCATCATCGGGTGCCCTCGGAGAGCGAACTGGTCAGCGAGCTGGGCTTCAGCCGCATGACCATCAACCGCGCCCTGCGCGAACTGACCGCCGAAGGCCTGCTGGTGCGCATGCAGGGCGTCGGCACCTTCGTTGCCGAACCCAAGAGCCGTTCGGCGCTGTTCGAGGTCAACAACATCGCCGACGAGATCGCCGGCCGTGGCCACCAGCATAGCTGCCAGGTGATCACCCTGGCCGAGGAGGCCGCTGGCTCCGAGCGCGCCCTGGCTCTGGACATGCGCGAAGGCCAGCGGGTGTTCCACTCGCTGATCGTGCATTACGAGAACGGCGTGCCGGTGCAGATCGAGGACCGCTACGTCAACGCCGCCATCGCCCCGGACTACCTCAAGCAGGATTTCACCCGGCAGACGCCCTACGCCTACCTGTCGCAGGTTGCGCCACTCACCGAAGGCGAGCACGTGGTCGAGGCCATCCTCGCCGAGCCTGAAGAATGCACGTTGTTGCAGATCGAGCGGGGCGAGCCGTGCCTGCTGATCCGCCGCCGCACCTGGTCGGGGCGCCAGCCGGTGACCGCCGCGCGCCTGATCCACCCCGGTTCCCGTCACCGTCTGGAAGGACGATTCAGCAAATGACCCAGTTGCAGCTGTTGCGTGCCCGGGATTATCCGCGCATGCCCTGGAAGAACGGTGGTGGCTTCACCGAAGAGATCACCCGCGATGCCGGCGACAGCCTGGACGGTTTCGGCTGGCGCCTGTCGATTGCCGATATCGAAGAGTCCGGAGGCTTTTCCACCTTTGCCGGGTATCAGCGGATCATCACCGTGTTGCAGGGTGACGGCATGCGGTTGCTGGTCGATGGCCAGGCCAGCCGGCCGCTGCTGCCGTTTGATCCGTTCGCCTTCAGTGGCGAGAGCCAGGTCAGTTGCAAGCTGCTGGGCGGGGCGATTCGCGATTTCAACCTGATCTATGCGCCGCAGCGGTATCGGGCGCGGTTGCAGTGGTTCGATGGCGGCAGCCGGGTGTTCAGTTCGGCGTCGACGCTGTTGCTGTTTGCCGCTGGCAATCATGTCGAGGTGGGGCTGGCCGGGGAGGGTGCGCAGCAGCTTGGGCGGTATGACTGTCTGCGGATCGATGGCAATGAAGGGTTGCTGGAGCTGGATGTGCAGGGGCGGTTCTGCCTGATCGAGCTCATTACACGTTGAGATAGCTGGGGCTGCTGCGCAGCCCTTTCGCGACACGAGGCCGCTCCTACAATGTCCGCGTTTGCCCTGGCTGACGCGGTCCCTGTAGGAGCGGCCTCGTGTCGCGAAAGGGCCGCAAAGCGGCCCCAGCTATTTCAGCCGCTCAGCGGATAGGTCTAAATTTTTTGGTTGTCCATGCTTGTACATACAAGTAAAGGTGTGTTTGTATATTGACCACGACATACCCGCCCGCGGACGACCGCAGAGGACCTCTCCCGTGACTGACAACAACAAATACCGTGACGTAGAAATCCGTGCCCCGCGTGGCAACAAGCTGACCGCCAAGAGCTGGCTGACCGAAGCTCCGCTGCGCATGCTGATGAACAACCTCGACCCGCAGGTCGCCGAAAACCCGAAAGAGCTGGTGGTGTACGGCGGCATCGGCCGCGCCGCGCGCAACTGGGAGTGCTACGACAAGATTGTCGAGACCCTGACCCGCCTGGAAGACGACGAAACCCTGCTGGTGCAGTCGGGCAAGCCGGTCGGCGTGTTCAAGACCCACAGCAACGCCCCGCGCGTGCTGATCGCCAACTCCAACCTGGTACCGCACTGGGCCAACTGGGAACACTTCAACGAGCTGGATGCCAAGGGCCTGGCCATGTACGGTCAGATGACCGCCGGCAGCTGGATCTACATCGGCAGCCAGGGCATCGTCCAGGGCACCTACGAAACCTTCGTCGAAGCCGGCCGCCAGCACTACAACGGCAGCCTGAAAGGCAAGTGGGTACTGACCGCGGGCCTCGGTGGCATGGGCGGCGCCCAGCCACTGGCCGCCACCCTGGCCGGTGCCTGCTCGCTGAACATCGAGTGCCAGCAGAGCCGCATCGATTTCCGCCTGGAAACCCGCTACGTCGATGAGCAGGCCAAGGACCTGGACGACGCCCTGGCGCGCATCGCCAAGTACACCGCCGAAGGCAAGGCCATCTCCATCGCCCTGCACGGCAACGCCGCTGAGATCCTGCCGGAGCTGGTCAAGCGTGGCGTGCGCCCGGACATGGTCACCGACCAGACCAGTGCCCACGACCCGCTCAACGGCTACCTGCCGGCCGGCTGGACCTGGGAGCAATACCGCGACCGCGCCCAGACCGACCCGGCTGCCGTGGTCAAAGCCGCCAAGCAATCGATGGCCGTGCACGTCAAGGCGATGCTCGACTTCCAGAAGCAAGGCATCCCGACCTTCGACTACGGCAACAACATCCGCCAGATGGCCAAGGAAGAGGGTGTGGCCAACGCCTTCGACTTCCCAGGCTTCGTACCGGCCTACATCCGCCCGCTGTTTTGCCGCGGTGTCGGTCCGTTCCGCTGGGCCGCGCTGTCCGGCGACGCCGAGGACATCTACAAGACCGACGCCAAGGTCAAGGAACTGATCCCGGACGACGCCCACCTACACCGCTGGCTGGACATGGCCCGCGAGCGCATCAGCTTCCAGGGCCTGCCGGCGCGTATCTGCTGGGTCGGCCTGGGCCTGCGTGCCAAGCTGGGCCTGGCGTTCAACGAAATGGTGCGCAGCGGCGAGCTGTCGGCGCCGGTCGTCATCGGCCGTGACCACCTGGACTCGGGCTCGGTATCCAGCCCCAACCGCGAGACCGAAGCCATGCGCGACGGCTCCGACGCGGTCTCCGACTGGCCGCTGCTCAACGCCCTGCTCAACACCGCGGGCGGCGCCACCTGGGTTTCGCTGCACCACGGCGGTGGCGTGGGCATGGGCTTCTCCCAGCACTCGGGCATGGTCATCGTCTGCGACGGTACCGACGAGGCCGCCGAGCGTATCGCCCGCGTGCTGACCAACGACCCGGGGACCGGCGTCATGCGCCACGCCGATGCCGGCTACCAGATCGCCATCGACTGCGCCAAGGAGCAGGGCCTGGACCTGCCGATGATCACCGGCTGATCGCCGCGCTTTGGATCGCACCCTTCACGGGTGATACTGAACAACAAGAAGGGGCCCCGCGTGGCCCCAAGCGATTGGAGTAGCGAA
Source organism: Pseudomonas sp. BW16M2 (assembly GCF_014268865.1). Classification (NCBI taxonomy): domain Bacteria; kingdom Pseudomonadati; phylum Pseudomonadota; class Gammaproteobacteria; order Pseudomonadales; family Pseudomonadaceae; genus Pseudomonas; species Pseudomonas sp. BW16M2. The sequence continues at coordinate 7,979 of NZ_JABWRI010000047.1, forward strand.
GTGACCGAATTGACCCTCAAGCCCGGCACCCTGACCCTGGCCCAGCTGCGCGCCATCCATGCCGCCCCTGTGCGCCTGCAACTGGACGCCAGCGCCGCGCCGGCCATCGACGCCAGCGTCGCCTGCGTCGAGCAGATCATCGCCGAAGACCGCACCGCCTACGGCATCAACACCGGTTTCGGCCTGCTGGCCTCGACCCGCATCGCCAGTCACGACCTGGAGAACCTGCAGCGCTCGCTGGTGCTGTCCCACGCCGCCGGTATCGGCGCGCCATTGGACGATAGCCTGGTGCGCCTGATCATGGTGCTCAAGATCAACAGCCTCAGCCGTGGCTTCTCCGGTATCCGCCGCAAGGTGATCGATGCGCTGATCGCCCTGGTCAACGCCGAGGTCTACCCACACATCCCGCTCAAGGGCTCGGTCGGCGCTTCCGGCGACCTGGCACCGCTGGCACACATGTCGCTGGTGCTGCTGGGTGAAGGCAAGGCCCGCTACAAGGGCCAGTGGCTGCCCGCCACCGAAGCCCTGGCCGTCGCCGGCCTCGAGCCGCTGACCCTGGCCGCCAAAGAAGGCCTGGCCCTGCTCAACGGTACCCAGGCGTCCACCGCCTACGCCCTGCGCGGTCTGTTCCAGGCCGAAGACCTGTACGCCGCGGCCATCGCCTGCGGCGGCCTGACCGTGGAAGCGGCACTGGGTTCGCGCTCGCCGTTCGATGCGCGTATCCATGAAGTGCGTGGCCAGCGCGGCCAGATCGACACCGCCGCGTGCTTCCGCGACCTGCTGGGCGACACCAGCGAAGTGTCGCTGTCGCATAAGAACTGCGACAAGGTCCAGGACCCGTACTCCCTGCGCTGCCAGCCCCAGGTCATGGGCGCCTGCCTGACCCAGATCCGCCAGGCCGCCGAAGTGCTCGGTATCGAAGCCAATGCCGTGTCGGACAACCCGCTGGTGTTCGCTGCCGAAGGTGACGTGATCTCCGGTGGCAACTTCCACGCAGAGCCCGTGGCGATGGCTGCCGACAACATCGCCCTGGCAATCGCCGAGATCGGCTCGCTGAGCGAACGCCGTATCTCGCTGATGATGGACAAACACATGTCCCAGCTGCCGCCGTTCCTGGTGGAAAATGGTGGGGTCAACTCCGGCTTCATGATCGCCCAGGTCACCGCCGCCGCGCTGGCCAGCGAGAATAAGGCGCTGTCGCACCCGCACAGCGTCGACAGCCTGCCAACCTCGGCCAACCAGGAAGACCACGTGTCGATGGCCCCGGCCGCCGGCAAGCGTCTGTGGGAAATGGCCGAGAACACCCGTGGCGTGCTGGCCATCGAATGGCTTGGCGCCTGCCAGGGCCTGGACCTGCGCAAGGGGCTGAAGACCTCGGTCAAGCTGGAGCAGGCGCGCCAGGCGCTGCGCAAGGACGTGCCGCACTATGACCGCGACCGCTTCTTCGCGCCGGATATCGAAGTGGCGTCCGAGCTGCTGGCCAAAGGTACCTTGACCGGCCTGCTGCCGGCTGGGGTCCTGCCTAGCCTGTAATGCCGTCGGGGGCCGCTTTGCGGCCCTTTCGCGGCGCAAGGCCGCTCCTACACAGGCAATGCGTTCCCCTGTAGGAGCGGCCTTGTGTCGCGATGGGCTGCGCAGCAGCCCCCCTCATTCTCACGACCAGAACAACAATAAGGACGTGACATGCAACAAGCTCAAGGTCTCAAGCGCGGGCTATCGGCCCGGCATATCCGTTTCATGGCGCTCGGTTCGGCAATCGGTACCGGGCTTTTCTACGGTTCGGCCTCGGCCATCCAGATGGCCGGCCCGGCCGTGCTGCTGGCCTACCTGATCGGCGGCGCCGCCGTATTCATGGTCATGCGCGCCCTCGGCGAGATGGCCGTGCACAACCCGGTGGCCGGCTCCTTCGGCCACTACGCCAGCACCTACCTCGGCCCCATGGCCGGTTTCATCCTTGGCTGGACCTACGCCTTCGAGATGGTCATCGTCGCCATCGCCGATGTCACCGCCTTCGGTATCTACATGGGCTTCTGGTTCCCCGAGGTCGCCCGCTGGATCTGGGTGCTTGGCATCGTCTTCCTGATCGGTGGCCTGAACCTGTGCAACGTGCGGGTCTTCGGCGAGATGGAGTTCTGGCTGTCGCTGCTCAAGGTCGGCGCCATCGTCGCGATGATCCTCGCCGGCCTGGGCATCATGGCCTTCGGCTTCAGCCAGGTGGGGACCGGGCACGCGGTCGGGGTGAGCAACCTGTTTGACCACGGTGGCTTCATGCCCAATGGTGTCAGTGGCCTGATCGCCTCGTTCGCGGTGGTGATGTTCGCCTTCGGCGGCATCGAGATCATCGGTGTCACCGCCGGTGAGGCGAAAGACCCTCAGCGCGTCATCCCCAAGGCGATCAACGCTGTGCCGCTGCGCATCCTGCTGTTCTACGTGCTCACCTTGTTCGTGCTGATGTGCTTGTACCCGTGGCCGCAGATCGGCAGCCAGGGCAGCCCGTTTGTGCAGATCTTCAGCAACCTGGGGATCGGTTCGGCCGCGGCCGTGCTCAATATCGTGGTGATCTCGGCGGCCATCTCGGCGATCAACAGCGACATCTTCGGCGCCGGCCGCATGATGTACGGCCTGGCCCAGCACGGCCAGGCGCCGCGTGGCTTCGGAAAACTGTCGAAACACGGCGTGCCGTGGATGACCGTGGTGGTGATGGGCGCGGCGCTGCTGATCGGCGTGCTGCTCAACTACCTGATCCCGGAAAACGTGTTCTTGCTGATCGCTTCGATCGCCACCTTCGCCACCGTGTGGGTGTGGCTGATGATCCTGGTCACCCAGGTCGCCATGCGCCGCAGCATGAGCCGCGAGGAGGTCGCCCAGCTCAAGTTCCCGGTACCGTTCTGGCCCTATGGCCCGGCCCTGGCCATTGCCTTCATGGTGTTCATCTTCGGTGTGCTCGGCTACTTCCCCGACACCCAGGCGGCATTGATCGTCGGGGTGATCTGGGTGGTGTTCCTGGTGGCCTCCTACCTGCTGTGGTGCAAGCCGCGCGCCGGTGGTGGCGAGCCGCTCCGGGAGCCTGCCGAGCTGCACCGCTGAATTAGAAAGGAGATCCTGATGAGAACCCTCTGGCAGCACTGCCACGCCGCGACCATGACCGACGGCCGCTACGCGGTCATCGAAGACGCGGCGATCGTCACCAGCGCCGGGCTGATCGAGTGGATCGGTCCGCGCGATGACGTGCCGCCGGTTGCGGCCGACCGCGTCGTCGACCTGGACGGTGCCTGGGTCACGCCCGGGCTGATCGACTGCCACACCCACGCGGTGTTCGGCGGTAACCGCAGCGGCGAGTTCGAGCAGCGCCTGCAGGGCGTCAGCTATGCCGAGATCGCCGCACAGGGTGGCGGCATCGCCAGCACCGTGCGGGCCACCCGCGCGGCCAGCGAGGACGAGCTGCTGGCCAGTGCCCGCCAGCGGGTCCAGGCACTGATGCGCGACGGCGTGACCACGATCGAGATCAAATCCGGCTACGGCCTGGACCTTGAGAACGAACGCAAGATGCTGCGCGTCGCCCGGCGCCTGGGTGAGGAGCTGCCGGTCACCGTGCGTAGCACCTGCCTGGCCGCCCACGCGCTGCCGCCGGAATACGCGGGCAGGGCGGACGACTACATCGACCATATCTGTGAGCAGATGCTCCCGGCGTTGGCCGCCGAGGGGCTGGTGGACGCGGTGGATGCCTTCTGCGAGCACCTGGCCTTCTCCCCGGCCCAGGTCGAGCGCCTGTTCATCAAGGCGCGCGAGCTGGGGCTGCCGGTCAAGCTGCACGCCGAGCAGTTGTCATCGCTGCACGGCTCGAGCCTGGCGGCCCGCTACCAGGCACTGTCGGCCGATCACCTGGAGTTCATGACCGAGGAAGACGCCATCGCCATGGCCGAGGCCGGCACTGTTGCCGTGCTGTTGCCTGGGGCGTTCTACTTCCTGCGCGAAACCCAGTTGCCACCGATGGACGCCCTGCGCCGGCACGGCGTGAAGATCGCCCTGGCCAGCGATCTCAACCCCGGTACTTCGCCGGGGCTGTCGCTGCGCCTGATGCTGAACATGGGCTGCACCTGTTTCCGCATGACCCCCGAGGAGGCCCTGGCCGGTGTCACCGTGCATGCCGCCACGGCGTTGGGGCTGGGCGACAGCCACGGCTCGCTGGAAGTGGGCAAGGTGGCGGACTTCATCGCCTGGCAGATCGAACGCCCGGCCGACCTCAGCTACTGGCTCGGCGGCGACCTGCCCAAGCGCGTGGTGCGCCTGGGCCACGAAATATCCAACTGAAAGGTTCGATGCTGCACTGCGGTGCCGGGAGCAGAGCTTCGTGGGAGCGGGCTTGCCCCGCGATACCGGCGAAGCCGGTGCCATCCATCGAGGGGCAAGCCCGCTCCCACGAAGGTCAATCAGATACGCTGTAGGAGTCATATGGACAAGGTATTGAGTTTTCACCAGGGCCGCCTGCCACTGCTGATCAGCATGCCCCACGCCGGGCTGGGCCTGACGCCAGCCGTGCGCAATGGCCTGGTCGACCAGGCACGCAGCCTGCCGGACACCGACTGGCACATTCCACGCCTGTACGACTTCGCCCGTGACCTGGGCGCCAGTGTGGTGGCGGCGGAGTATTCGCGCTTCGTCATCGACCTGAACCGCCCGGATGACGACAAGCCGCTGTACGTCGGCGCCACCACCGGCCTGTACCCGGCGACCTTGTTCGATGGCGAGCCGTTGTTCAAGGACGGGCAAGTGCCGAGCGCCGATGAGCGGGCGAGGTACCTGGAAGGGATCTGGCGCCCGTACCACGACACGATTCGTCGTGAACTGGAGCGCCTGCGCACCGAGTTCGGCTATGCGCTGCTGTGGGACGCCCACTCGATCCGTTCGCTGATCCCGCACCTGTTCGACGGCAAGCTGCCGGACTTCAACCTCGGCACCTTCAACGGTGCCAGTTGCGATCCCCAGCTGGCCGAGCGGCTGCAGGGCGTGTGCGCCGAGTTCCGGCAATACAGCCATGTACTCAACGGGCGCTTCAAAGGCGGACACATCACCCGCCACTATGGTGACCCTTCCCGCCAGATCCATGCCGTGCAACTGGAGCTGGCGCAGAGCACTTACATGAATGAAGTCGAGCCGTTCGCCTACCGCGAGGACCTGGCGCAACCGACCCAGGTGGTCCTGGGACGGTTGCTGGAGACGGTCCTCGCGTGGGGCCGGGAGCGATACGGGCGCTAGCGCTCAACTGCGATCCGGGTTGGCCAGCGTGGTCAGTTCACGGATCAGGTGCCGTTCCCGTGCCTGCTTGTCGTTTTCCAGCGCCTCGTACTCGGGCGCCAGTTCATCGAGGCTTTGCGGGGACTCGTCCAGGGCGCTGACCTGCGCCCTGTACTGCTGCTCGATGGCGTCGAAGCGTGCTGCGTAGGTCTGGCGCAGGTATCGGCACCATTCCTCATTGCTCGCGGCATACCTCAGAAACGACTCACCCTGCTCATCCCGGTGTACCTGGTCCATCGCCGCTGTCAGCTCGCTGCGGCTGACATCGGCAAAGGCTTCGTAGAGCATGTTGTCGTCGGGTACACCCAGTTTCAGCTCCTGGTTCAGCCCGCGGCGATAGGCCAGGCGGACCTCCGCCTCGTCCCGACCCTTGGCTTTTCCGCGGGCGATCTCATCCAGTCGGTACAGGCGGTAGAGGCGCGTGAGTTCCTGGTAGAGCGTATGTTCCGTATCGCCCGCTGCTGTCAGCAGGCTACGACTGTCGATCAGCAGCTCGATGTTCTGGAACACCAGCAATGCCCCGTCGTGGCAGGTCTGGCTGCCGGTGTCCGGTTGTACCAGCGCTTCCTGAGCAATGGCGTTGAACAGCGCGCGTTCTTCCGGCCTGACCAGCGCCTTGATCAGGACCATGCGCACGCGCTGGCAGAAGGACGGGCGGGTGGCGCCATTGCGAAAAGGGGCTGACTGCTGCAGGCGCCCGACCAGCGACAGCAGGTTGCCCGCATCGCCTGCCTGCTGCAGTTGCTGCCAGGCATCGCGCAGTGCTTCGTTTTCCAGTTGTGCGCCTTGCAGCCAGGCCTCCAGGCGTGGCTGGTCCTCGACAAGGGGTAGGATTGGATTATGCAGGTGTCCTCCCGCCAGCTCTTCGTCAGAAGACGTCGCGGTCAGCAAGTCATCGGGCAGGCTCATGGCGAAGGTGAAGTTGCGCTGGGTATCGGAGGATGTGCGTGCGCGGAACATGGTGCTGCGGGTCAGTGGGTTGTCGAACAGGGCAATGGACGACACGGGGAAGTCATGATCGAGGTTGCTGAAGATGTGTTCAGGCAGTTCGGTCAAGCGGTTCTCGCTCAGGTCGAGCAGTTCCAGCGGCAGCAGGCTGTCCAGCCAGGTGGGCCAACGCTCGATGCCCATGTTGTTCAGCTCGAGCCGGCTCAGGTTGCGCAAGGTTTCGGGCACCTCGGTGATGTTGCCCAGGCGGTTGCCGGCCAACTCCAGTGTGCTGAGATTGCTCAATGTGCCGAACGTGGCAAGCACGCCGTCATCGATTACCAGGCCCATGTCGCGCAGGGACAGGTAGGTGAGCCTGGGAAGCCGCCGCAGTGCCGTCGGCAGCGTCTGGCTTGGCTGGGTGTGTTCGACGAGGCTGAGGTTTTCCACCAAGGGGAAGCGCCTCAGAAAGTCATCCAGTTGAGCGCTCGTGCTGCTGATCCTGGCCAGCGACAGGCTGCGTACGCGTTGGTGGAAGAAAGCCGGCAGACTCGGAGGAAAATGCTCCAGGGCGATGTTCTCCAGGCGCAGTGTTGTCTGGCGCATGCCCAGTTCCTGGTTGCGCCAGAACGTGTTGATGCTGACCCCGATCCGGTTGCGCATGGCGATGGCGCCCTGGCTCAGCGGCGCCGTCGAGCTTGAGGCGTTGGCCCAATTGTCGAGAGCATCGCGCAATGCTTCGCGCTGCTGGGTGTAGTGGCGCAGCCGGGCATTCAGGGATGGTGAAATGTCAGCATGGATCCGTCCGGCCTGACCCTGCTGATTGAGCATGATGCGCAGCAGTTGATCCTCGATGATGGGATTGCCTTCCAGGGCAATGAACGAGTGGGTGGCAAGGTCCGGTTCGTTGCTCATGAGAAAGCTCGGTAGTGAGCGGATACGGTTGTCGCGCAGCGAGACCTCCCTGATGCGGGTCAGCGGGCGCGGCCTGAGGCCTTGGGGCCAATGGTCGAGCTCCATGCGCTCAAGGCCCAGGTAGTCGAGCGTCAGGCCTTCGAAGGCTTGGTAGCTGTGCGATAACAGCCGATTGCCATCCAGTGTGAGGCGTCGAAGGTGGGGCAGCGCTCTCAGGCTCTCGATCTCCCTGCTCGACAACGCCAGGTTCAGGTTGGTGATGCTCAGGGATTCGAGTTGTGGAAGGCGGCGGGTAAGCGAGCTGAGGTCGTACAGGAAATTGGAGGCAGGCGCGTTGTCGACATAAGGGCGGGTGACCTCCAGTGAGCGTAAGCCTGGGAACTGCTGGAACAGGTTAGTGAGCAGGCGCTCGCGTCTTCCCAGGCTCGAAGCGCTGCCGTGGGACGGGTCGATGAGCTGAAGATGCCTGACACTTTCGCCAAGGAATGTGGGCAGGTCGGACGGGAAGGTGTCCAGGGCGACCTGTTCCAGGCGAAGCGGCGTCGCTTCGTGAGGTGTCACAGGCAGGAGGTTGTCATACCAGTGCTGGATGAGCCGCTCATGCAAGGTGTCGATTGCGTCGGTGTCATGCCCTGCCGCGGCGGTAATCGCTTGTCGCCATACGGCGAGTGTGCCGCGCAAGGTCGTGTGTTGTTCGAGCAATGCTTGCAAGCGCAGGTTTATCTCGCTTCGGCTCAGTCCGCTGCCTTCCAGGTCGGCCAGTATCTGGTCGGCCGTGCGCGTCGTGTGTACGGGCAGACCAGTCTCCCTGATCATGCGCAGCAGGGTGTGGCGTGTGAAACCGCCGCCAGTGCCGCCAGTGCCGCCCAATGGGTATCCCAGGCGGCCATCGGCCAGGCGCATCGGCGAGTGGAAGCCTTGACGCACGGGCTGCATGCGCAACACCTTTCTCAGCGCCTCGCGCGAAAGTCGAGGCCGCTGGCGAAGCAGGCGCTTGAGTGCTTGCGTGTAGCTCGCTCCCAAGTTGCCCAGTACGGTGATTGCGGGTGTCGGCAGGGCTTTCATCAGCGCACTGTAGAGTGTGTCGTGAAGCATCTCAGAGGCTTGCGGGGCACTGCTGCCGTCGACGATATAGCCGTTTGTCGTGCTGAAAATGATGGCGTTGGGCTCAGCGGTCTGTGCTCCGATTCGTGTGCGCTCGGCGGGCCAGTGCAGGTGTTGCTCCAGATCGATGACCGTATCGGCGGGCCAGCCGGGAAGCTGTTCCAGCGTATGCAGGATCAAGCGGTCAGTGTCCCAGCTGCGTACCGCGTCCAGATACAGCCCTTCATAGGCGCGTGCCAGGCGAACCTGCTGCTGGTAGGTGCGGGCCTCTGCGGCAAGACGGGCGTGGATCCTGCCTTTATCCAGGCTTTGCAACTGCACCTGGCTGGCATTGCGCAACAGCTCTTCGATGACGGGAAGCGGCAGCTGTGGATAACGTTGCCGCAGGGTGGCGCCGCGAGCGGTGGGCTTGGTGTACAAAAGGTCGTAGCGCTTCTGGAACGTCTTGCGCAGCATGTGGGGTTCAGTCACCGATGTGCGTAGATCCCGAGCCAGCTTGAAGCGAGACAGCGTGTCTTCCAGCAACGCCGGCAGGCGCAGGTTCCGGCTGACGACCCGGCGCAACACGGACTCATCGGTAGCGCTGACTTCAAGTATCTGGGCCAGGGTGGTTTCGTCGAACTCCGCAGCCAGCTGGCCTGCTCGGTTGGCCAACTGCTTCAGTGGCCATGCCTGTGGTCGATCCAGGCCATGCAGCCATGCACCTGCGCCATTGTGGCGCAATCGAGGTTGATAGCCATGGGGGCTTTGCGGGTGTACGAGGACGTAGTCGTGGGGCGCTGTAACGGGTCTGACTGAAAACAGGCGGTCTTCCAGCGCCAGCCAGGTCTTGCCTGCGTGGTGGTACAAGCCGAACTCATCCGCCTTCAAGCCTGCAGGCAGCACAATGTCATGGGCAAACGGTTTCAGGTCCGGGGACCACAGGCGGATATCGCCGTCGGGCCTGCGCACGGGCTCCAGTTCTTCGACAAATGAAGGCGTCTCGACGGTGATTTTCTCGATGGCAGGTTTTCCGCTGCTCGCCTCCCAGACCCCCAGTGCTGCCAACTGGGCAACGTTTTCAACCACGTCCACCAGGTAGGCCAGGGCTTGCTGCCTGTCGCCCCGCGCCCAGCTGGCAAACCCTTCGTACACCTCATGCCCCAGTTGCAGCGCGGTCAGTCCCAGCATCACCGGGCCCAGGGCCGGCACGAAGAAAACGCCCAGGGCCAGGGCGTCGAAGGCCAGGCCGGTGTAGTACGCCAGCTGTTTCTGCGCTGTTATCCGGTCTTCCGTCGCGGTGGGGACCGCGTGGAACAGGGCATCGTCCCTGAGCCTTTGACGTTTCTGCTCGACCAGCGCCTCGCGCAGTCCTTGCCCGAAGGGCTGCTGTGCCACCGTCACTCGGGCGTTCGGATCGCGCACACGGTTTACCGTGCCGCCGTACTGGCCCGGAATGACCTTGGAGGTACTCCAGTCCACCGGTTGCAGGCAGTCCAGCAACTGGGTGAAGACGGCACTGCTGTCGCGAGCCGGCACGCTGTCGAGCAATTGCCGGCGGGTCATGGCCCCCAGCTGTTCGCGCAGGTAGGCCTGCAGTGCCTCGGCGGTGGCGTGGTGCTGCAAGGGGATTCGCGCGCCGGGCAGGTAGGTGACCAGCCAACCCTGGAAGGGCAGATGAAACGCAGGGTAGCGCGCCGGCAGGCTGGGACCGGACTCGACACCGAAGATCAACGCGCCCGTTACCGAGCTGCCGAACAGTTGCAGGAAGGTCGCGCCCAGCGGGCGGCCTTCGAACTCGGCCTGGCCGTGTTCGACCAGCTTGAGCAAGGCCGTATACAGCGGCTGTTCGAGCCTTTCGCCCAGATAAGCCCTGTGCAGCTCCAGGCGCAGGGTGCTCAGTTCCGCGTCGCCGAATACCTTGGCCGCCTGCGGATCCGCCTGGCAGACCGTTTCGATCAGCGCCTGGTACTGACCACCGATGTCCAGCTCGCGGGAGAGTGCCGCGAATTCGCTCGGCGAGATCTCGACCTGGTTGCCGCTGGGTACCACGCCCACGAACGCATTGCTGTCGAGCACCCGTGAGCTGAGCCTGGCGGTATCCTGCCCACCGGGCAGCGCATGTTCGGCCTCGAAGTTCTGCAAGGCGCTGTGCAGCAAGGACTGGGTGGCTCGTCTGAACGACCGCGCCGCCTGAACGATCGGGTCGCCGTAGGAGGCGTCCTGATAAGCCTCGGCCCGGCGGGCGTTGAACAGATAGGTGCTGTTCACGTCCAGCTCCAGGTCAAAGCGCTGCTTGACCGCCTGGGTCAGTTGCTGCGTGGCGAACTGCCGTAGATCGGGTAGCTGCTTGAGCAGCCTGGTCACATCGTCCTGGGTCTTTCGATGGGTGCCATATTCCTGCACCAGTTGTCGGGCGATGTCCGGATGGGCCAGGCAAGCCCTGTCGAGCCAGGCCCTTGGCCGGCTCAGGGCATTGCGCATGTGGGCATGGGCCGGCTTTGCGACGTGCTTCAGCCAGTCAGGCATCTTGTCGGCGATCAGCCGTTTCGACAGTGAGCCTATGGGTTCGTCCGTTGCTGGCGTGCCAGCGACGCCGTTGTTGTTGACGCTCATGATGGGGCCTCGATGGAAGGGAGGCCCGGATGGTATGGACTGATTCACCGGCCAAGGACATAACATGATCTGGCCGTCAGCCCTGTCGGTATGCATCGGAGCCCGCACGAGAGCATGCTCAAAGCGCAATTCAGGTTTATGATGCCCAACGGCAGACAATATCCTCACACGGAGTGCGCGATGCAGACCCTCTACCCGCAGATCAAACCCTACGCCCGGCACGATCTGGCCGTGGAAGCGCCGCATGTGCTGTATGTCGATGAGAGCGGCTCGCCGGAAGGTCTGCCCGTGGTGTTCATCCACGGTGGCCCGGGCGCGGGCTGCGATGCCCAGAGCCGTTGCTACTTCGACCCCAACCTGTACCGTATCGTCACTTTCGACCAGCGCGGCTGCGGTCGCTCCACGCCCCACGCGAGCCTGGAGAACAACACCACCTGGCACCTGGTCGAGGACCTGGAGCGCATCCGCGAGCACCTCGGCATCGACAAATGGGTGCTGTTCGGCGGCTCCTGGGGCTCAACCCTGGCCCTGGCCTACGCCCAGAAGCACCCCGAGCGCGTGCACGGCCTGATCCTGCGCGGTATCTTCCTGTGCCGCCCGCAGGAGATCCACTGGTTCTACCAGGAAGGCGCCAGCCGTCTGTTCCCCGACTACTGGCAGGACTACATCGCGCCGATCCCGCCGGAAGAGCGCGGCGACCTGGTCAAGGCCTTCCACAAGCGCCTGACCGGCAACGACCAGATCGCCCAGATGCATGCCGCCAAGGCCTGGTCCACCTGGGAGGGCCGCACCGCGACCCTGCGCCCGAACCCGCTGGTGGTCGACCGTTTCTCCGAGCCGCAGCGCGCCCTGTCGATCGCTCGCATCGAATGCCACTACTTCACCAATAACGCCTTCCTCGAACAGGACCAGTTGATCCGCGACATGCCGAAGATCGCCCACCTGCCGGCGGTGATCGTGCATGGCCGCTACGATGTGATCTGCCCGCTGGACAACGCCTGGGAGCTGCACCAGGCCTGGCCGAACAGCGAGCTGAAGGTGATCCGCGACGCCGGCCATGCCGCCTCCGAGCCTGGCATCACCGACGCCCTGGTACGCGCCGCCGACCAGATGGCCCGGCGCCTGCTCGACCTGCCCCTGGAAGAAGCATGAAGGGGCTGATCCAGCGCGTGCGCGGCGCCCGGGTGGAGGTGGCGGGAGAAATCGTCGGCGCCATCGACCAGGGGTTGCTGGCGCTGGTGGCGGTCGAGCCTGAAGATTCGCCCGAGCAGGCCGACAAGCTGTTGCACAAGCTGCTGAACTACCGGGTGTTCAGCGACGAGCAGGGCAAGATGAACCGCTCGCTCAAGGATGTCGGCGGCGGCCTGCTGCTGGTGTCGCAGTTCACCCTGGCCGCCGACACCCGCAACGGCATGCGCCCGAGCTTTTCGACGGCTGCGCCACCGGCCCTCGGCGCCGAGCTGTTCGACTATCTGCTGCGCCAGGCACAGGCTCGGCACCCGCTTGTGGCCAGTGGTCGCTTCGGTGCAGACATGCAGGTGCATCTGGTCAATGATGGCCCGGTAACATTTATGTTACAAATATGAGGTCAAAAAACCCTTTGTTTGTCGAAAAACAAGGGGTTTTGTACGATAAATAGTTTGTTCAGCCTGATGCGTTGTAACGCGACCTGCTGGATAATCGCGCGCTGCATGAACCTGCGTTCGCAGGTTCGTTTCACTTTGACTCGAGCATTGTCAGGATCCGTTTGGGGAATCATTACGCCCTCACGGGGTCCGAACAGTGCTCGCCAACCCGGCATTGGTCGCTGGCCGTTGGTTTCATGATCTGTTTTCGGCGAGGATTGCTCGTGATTGTAAGCCCCTGTATTGCACCTAGAATCCCCGGTACCCGGCTGCGCAAGGCCATGCTGGCCGGCGTGGCGCTGGTCGGCCTGTTGAGCGCGGGCCAGCTGTGGGCATTCAATCTGGACGACGTTGCAGCCAAGGCAAAGGATCTGGCCGGTCAGAAGTTCGAGGCACCAAAGAGCAACCTGCCGCCGGTGTTCCGCGACATGAAGTACGCCGACTACCAGAAGATCCGCTTCCTGCAGGAAAAGGCCGAGTGGGCCAAGGACAAGACGCCGTTCAAGCTCTCGTTCTACCACCAGGGCATGCATTTCGACACGCCGGTGACCATCAACGAGATCACCGCCAACAAGGTCAAGGAAATCAAGTACGACCCGAGCCGCTTCGAGTTCGGTGACGTGCCGCATGACGCCGAAGCCACCAAGAACCTCGGTTACGCCGGTTTCCGCGTGCTCTACCCGATCAACAAGGCCGACAAGCAGGACGAGATCATGACCCTGCTTGGCGCCAGCTACTTCCGCGTGGTCGGCAAGGGCCACCGCTACGGCCTGTCGGCCCGTGGCCTGGCCATCGACACCGCGTTGCCGTCCGGCGAGGAATTCCCGCGCTTCCGCGAGTTCTGGATCGAGAAGCCCAAGCCGAACGACAAGCACCTGGTGATCTACGCGCTGCTCGACTCGCCGCGCTCCACCGGCGCCTACAAGCTGACCCTGCGTCCGGGCGAGGACACCCTGGTCGACGTCAAGTCGCGGGTCTACCTGCGTGACAACGTCAGCCGCCTGGGCATCGCCCCGCTGACCAGCATGTACCTGTTCGGCCCCAACCAGCCATCCAAGGTCATGAACTACCGTCCGGCCCTGCACGACTCCGAAGGCCTGGCGATCCACGCCGGCAACGGCGAGTGGCTGTGGCGTCCGCTGAACAACCCGAAACACCTGGCCGTGAGCAACTTCAGCGTCGAGAACCCGCGTGGTTTCGGCCTGCTGCAGCGCCAGCGTGACTTCAGTGACTACGAAGACCTCGACGACGAGTACGAGAAGCGCCCGAGCGCCTGGATCGAGCCGAAGGGCGACTGGGGCAAGGGCACCGTCGACCTGGTCGAGATCCCGACCGCCGACGAGACCAACGACAACATCGTGGCCTTCTGGAGCCCGGAAAAGCTGCCTGAAGTGGGCAAGCCGTTCGAGTACGACTACCGCCTGCGCTGGACCATCAAGGAAGACCAGCTGCATTCGCAGGAACTGGGCTGGGTCAAGCAGACCCTGCGTTCCACCGGCGACGTCAAGCAGTCCAACCTGATCCGCCAGACCGATGGCACTGTGGCCTTCCTGGTCGATTTCATCGGCCCGAACCTGGCCACCCTGCCGGCCGACACCGCCGTGCGCAGCCAGGTCAGCGTCGGCGACAACGCCGAGGTGGTCGAGAACAACCTGCGCTACAACCCGGAAACCAAGGGCTGGCGCCTGACCCTGCGGCTGAAGGTGCAGGATCCGAAGAAATCCACCGAAATGCGCGCCGCGCTGCTGCGCGACGTTCCGGTCGAACAGCCCAAGCCGGCCAAGCAGGACAAGGCCGCGGCCAAGCATGCTCACGCCAAGGCCGAGAAAGCCAAGGCCGAGAAGGCTGCCGAGCAACCCGCCGCCGATGCGGCATCCACCAACGGGACCCCGGCCACCACCGAGAAAGTGCTGACCGAGACCTGGAGCTATCAGTTGCCTGCCGATGAGTAACTCAAGCGCAAGGCCGGAATCGCTGAGCGAGTACCTGGCCCACCTTCCCCTGAGCGACGAGCAGCGTGCGGAACTCGCCCGCTGCACCTCCTTCAGCGAGCTGCACCAACACCTGGCGGCCCAACCGGCCGCCGGCACCGCCGAGGCCGCCCAGGCTTCGGTGGGTTCCCGTCTTACCGTCGGCAGCGCCGCCGAGCTGGAAGAGGCCGAGATGCTCGGCGTCGATGCCGGTGGGCGGCTGTGCCTGAAGATCGCGCCGCCGATCAAGCGCACCAAGGTCGTGCCCGAGCCGTGGCGCACCAACATCCTGATTCGCATGTGGCGGCGCATGACCGGCCGCACCAACGCCCCGCAGCCGCCCAAGCGCGAGCTGCCGCCGGCGCGCTGGCGCACGGTCGGTTCGATCCGCCGTTACATCCTGCTGACCCTGATGATCGGCCAGACCCTCGTCGCCGGCTGGTACATGAAGGGCATCCTGCCGTATCAGGGCTGGTCGTTCGTCGATTTCGACGAGATCCTCAACCAGCCACTGTGGGACACGGTGGTGCAGGTGTGGCCGTATGCGCTGCAGACCTCGATCCTGGTCCTGTTCGGCATCCTGTTCTGCTGGGTGTCGGCGGGCTTCTGGACCGCCCTGATGGGCTTCCTCGAGCTGCTCACCGGGCGTGACAAGTACAAGATTTCCGGCAGCAGCGCCGGCAACGAGCCGATCGCGCCCGAGGCGCGCACCGCGCTGGTGATGCCGATCTGCAACGAAGACGTGCCACGGGTGTTCGCCGGCCTGCGCGCCACCTTCGAGTCGGTGGCCGCCAGCGGCAACCTCGACCGTTTCGACTTCTTCGTGCTCAGCGACACCAACGACACCGACATCGCCGTCGCCGAACAACAGGCCTGGCTCGACGTGTGCCGCGAAACCAAGGGCTTCGGCCGCATCTTCTACCGTCGCCGCCGGCGCCGGGTGAAGCGCAAGAGCGGCAACCTCGACGACTTCTGCCGTCGCTGGGGCGGCGAGTACAAGTACATGGTCGTGCTCGACGCCGACAGCGTCATGAGCGGCGAGTGCCTGAGCAGCCTGGTGCGCCTGATGGAGGCCAACCCGGACGCCGGCATCATCCAGACCGGGCCGAAAGCCTCGGGCATGGACACCCTGTATGCGCGCATGCAGCAGTTCGCCACCCGCGTGTACGGCCCGCTGTTCACCGCCGGCCTGCACTTCTGGCAGTTGGGCGAGTCGCACTACTGGGGCCACAACGCGATCATCCGCATGAAGCCGTTCATCGAGCACTGCGCCCTGGCGCCGTTGCCGGGCAAGGGCGCCTTCGCCGGCGCGATCCTCTCCCACGACTTCGTCGAAGCCGCGTTGATGCGCCGTGCCGGTTGGGGCGTGTGGATCGCCTACGACCTGCCGGGCAGCTACGAAGAGCTGCCGCCGAACCTGCTCGACGAGCTCAAGCGTGACCGTCGCTGGTGCCACGGCAACCTGATGAACTTCCGCCTGTTCCTGGTCAAGGGCATGCACCCGGTGCACCGCGCGGTGTTTCTCACCGGGGTGATGTCGTACCTGTCGGCGCCGCTGTGGTTCCTGTTCCTGGTGTTGTCGACGGCGTTGCTGGCGACCAACACGCTGATGGAGCCGCAGTACTTCATCGAGCCGTTCCAGCTCTACCCGCTGTGGCCGCAGTGGCATCCGGAGAAGGCCATCGCGTTGTTCTCCACCACCATCGTGCTGCTGTTCCTACCCAAGCTGCTCAGCATCATCCTGATCTGGGCCAAGGGCGCCACCGAGTTCGGCGGGCGCATCAAGGTCACCCTGTCGATGCTGATGGAGATGCTGTTCTCCATGCTCCTGGCGCCGGTGCGGATGATCTTCCACACCCGCTTCGTGCTGGCCGCGTTCCTCGGCTGGGCCGCGACCTGGAACTCGCCGCAGCGTGACGACGACTCCACGCCTTGGAGCGAAGCGGTGCGTCGCCATGGTCCGCAGACCCTGCTGGGCATCGCCTGGGCTGGGCTGGTGGCCTGGCTGAACCCGAGCTTCCTGTGGTGGCTGGCGCCGATCGTCGGCTCGCTGGTGCTGTCGATTCCGGTGTCGGTGATTTCCAGCCGCACGCGCCTGGGCCTGGCGGCCAAGGACGAGAAGCTGTTCCTCATCCCCGAGGAATACGCAACGCCCCAGGAGCTGCTGGCGACCGACCAGTACACCCACGAGAACCGCTGGCACGCCCTGCATGACGGTTTCGTCCGTGCCGTGGTCGACCCTCGCCAGAACGCCTTGGCCTGTGCCATGGCCACGGCGCGTCACGGTCAGGCGGCCCCGATCGAGGCGCTGCGCGCCGAGCGCGTGGCCAAGGCACTGGAAGTCGGCCCGAAAGGCCTGGACCTGAACACCCGCCTGGCGCTGCTCAGCGACCCGGTGGCGCTGGCGCGCCTGCACGAGCAGGTGTGGGCCGGGCATAACACGGCGTGGATCGATGTGTGGCGGGCGTCCATCGCCAACGACCCGCACTCGCCGCTGCTGCCGCTGCATCCGGAGAACGTGGCCCAGCCAGCCCTGGCCGGCGCCTGACCCTTCCTTGGGGCCGCTTCGCGGCCCTTTCGCCGGCAAGCCGGCTCCCACAGGTGCAACACGATCCTTGTGGGAGCCGGCTTGCCGGCGATACGAGGGCAAAGCCCTCGTTCTTCGCCATCTTTTGGCCAACAAAGTCCCCCCCGGCTCTAGGTCCGGCGCCGCGCATGCGTTAGCATCCGTCCCGATATTGCGCATCGGTCTGTCGGACCGTGCTTACAAGAAAAATCTGCGTACTTCTTGCTAGGGGACTTGGTGATGATTAAGAAATACCTGTCGCGACTGCTGGTAGGTGCGACCGCCCTGATCGCGGTGACCGCCGCCCAGGCCGGCGCCATCGACGACGCGGTCAAGCGTGGCACCCTGCGCGTGGGCATGGACCCGACCTACATGCCGTTCGAAATGACCAACAAGCGCGGTGAGATCATCGGCTTCGAAGTCGACATCCTCAAGGCCATGGCCAAGTCCATGGGCGTCAAGCTGGAGATGGTCTCCACCGCCTACGACGGCATCATCCCGGCCCTGATGACCGACAAGTTCGACTTCATCGGCAGCGGCATGACCCTGACCCAGGAGCGCAACCTGCGCCTGAACTTCAGCGAACCCTTCATCGTGGTCGGCCAGACCCTGCTGATCCGCAAGGAGCTGGCGGGCGAGATCAAGTCGTACAAGGACCTGAACAACGAGAAGTATCGCCTCACCTCCAAGCTCGGCACCACCGGCGAGATGGTCGCGAAGAAGCTGATCAGCAAGGCCAAGTACCACGGCTACGACAACGAGCAGGAAGGGGTGATGGACGTGGTCAACGGCAAGGCCGACGCCTTCGTCTACGACTCGCCGTATAACGTGGTGGCGGTGGAGAAAGCCGGCGCCGGCAAGCTGGTGTTCCTGGAGGAGCCCTTCACCTACGAGCCGCTGGCCTTCGGCCTGAAGAAAGGCGACTACGACAGCATCAACTACATCAACAACTTCCTGCACCAGATCAAGCATGACGGGACCTACGATCGTATTCACGACAAGTGGTTCAAGAGCAAGGAATGGCTGAAGGAAATGGAATAAGGCCCGGGCCAAAACCCCAGGCGCTGACCTCGACGCGCAGGCAAGCCCTGCGCGTTTCGCTTTTACGGAAGTACCCCACGTGATCAAACACAAGAAAGCACAGTGGCCCTGGCATGGGCTGACCGCGCTGGTCCTGGTGGGCCTGGCGTTCAGCTTGTATCTGGCCACCTCGATGATTTCCTACGAGTGGCGCTGGAACCGTGTTCCGCAATACTTCGCCTACAAGGCCGAGGAAACCCAGCGTGCCGCCAACCCTGGCACGGTCGAGGAAATCGTGGTGTCCGGCGACAACGCCCGGGTCACCCTGAAGGACGAAAGCGGCGACACCCAGGTCGTCGAAGTGGCCAAGGACAGCATGTTGCTGGCCCGTGGCGACGACGTGGCCGAGGGCGATGCTATCGGCGTCACCCGTCACTGGGCCGCCGGTCCCTTGGCCTGGGGCCTGTGGACGACGCTGTGGATCTCGGTGATCTCCGGTGCCCTGGGCCTGGTGATCGGCCTGTTCGCCGGGCTGTGCCGGCTGTCGAACAACCCGACCCTGCGTGACCTGTCCACCGTCTACGTCGAGCTGGTGCGCGGAACGCCGCTGCTGGTGCAGATCTTCATCTTCTACTTCTTCATCGGCACCGTGCTCAATCTGTCCCGCGAGTTCGCCGGGGTGGCGGCGCTGGCACTGTTCACCGGCGCCTACGTGGCCGAGATCGTCCGTGCCGGCGTGCAGTCGATCGCCAAGGGCCAGAACGAGGCGGCGCGTTCGCTGGGCCTGAACGGCGCCCAGTCGATGCGTCATGTGATCCTGCCGCAGGCGTTCAAGCGCGTGCTGCCGCCACTGGCCGGGCAGTTCATCAGCCTGGTCAAGGACACTTCGCTGGTGTCGGTGATTGCCATCACCGAGCTGACCAAGAGCGGCCGCGAGGCCATCACCACCTCGTTCTCGACCTTCGAGATCTGGTTCTGCGTGGCGGGCCTGTACCTGCTGATCAACCTGCCGCTGTCGCACATCGCCAGCCGGCTCGAGCGGAGGCTTGCGCAAAGTGATTGAAGTCCGTGACCTGCTGAAAGTCTTCGACACCCGTGGCCAGGTAGTGCGCGCGGTGGACAACGTCACCACCCAGGTGGCCAAGGGCGAGGTGGTGGTGGTGCTGGGGCCTTCGGGCTCGGGCAAGTCGACCTTCCTGCGCTGCCTGAACGGCCTGGAGCATTTCGACGAGGGGCATGTGTCCATCGGCGGTTTGCAGCTGGACGACCCGAAAACCGATATCAACGCCTACCGCCGTGAAGTCGGCATGGTGTTCCAGCATTTCAACCTGTTCCCGCACATGACCGTGCTGGAGAACCTGTGCCTGGCGCAGAAGGTGGTGCGCAAGCGCAACAAGGCCGAGCGCGAAGCCAAGGCCCGGGCGTTGCTGGAAAAGGTCGGTATCGCGCAGAAGGCCAACGAGTATCCGTCGCGGCTCTCCGGTGGCCAGCAGCAGCGGGTGGCCATTGCCCGGGCGCTGGCGATGGACCCGAAGGTGATGCTGTTCGACGAGCCGACCTCGGCGCTTGATCCGGAGATGGTCGGGGAGGTGCTGGATGTGATGAAGACCCTGGCCCAGGAAGGGATGACCATGGTCTGCGTGACGCACGAGATGGGTTTTGCCCGGGAAGTGGCGGATCGGGTGTTGTTCTTTGACCACGGGAAGTTGCTGGAAGATTCGCCACCGCAGGAATTCTTTGCTGCGCCGAAGGATGTGCGGGCGCAGGCGTTTTTACGGCAAGTTTTGTGATTGTGTTTAGACCTGCGTAAACCGTGGGTGCAATGTATATGATCAAGCTGTTCAGGCCTCTTGCTATATATTGGCGAGAGGTCTGACAGTCGAAACACCACTGCCCTCCAGTCAAAAAACACTCATCTCTTGATCTTGATCTTGCTTCTAAGTGCGCGATAGTTCAGGCGCCGCCAATTGCGACTTCAGGAGGCCGAGCGGAGTTCTTGCGGAGGGAGGTGACGGGCATGGATGCCCGTCA
>NZ_JABWRI010000048.1:0-26886 GCF_014268865.1 Pseudomonas sp. BW16M2
TGGGGCGCAGCGCTTGACGGGCATCCATGCCCGTCACCTCCCTCCGCAAGAACTCCGCTCGGCCTCCTGAAGTCGCATTTGGTGTTGCCTGATCTACCGCGCACTTAGAAGCAAAAGCAAACAGCAACAACCAGATCGAACAACAAGAGCAAGTTACTCGTATCTCACTCGTCGGTCTCTCCGGGACTTTCATGAATTGTTAACGATCTTTTCACGCGGCCCCCTTTAGCGTCGCCTGCCAACCAATCCGGCAGGCAACCGCTCTCTGAGGCATACGTGTCCCGTACAACTCCCCCCGCCCGCAAATCCATCGACTGGCCCGGTCTCGGCTGGCTCCTGCTGTTCTTCTGGTACTTCTCCGGCATCACCCAGGCCCTGCTGTTGTTCAGCGGCACCACCGGCTTCGCCGGCTTTCGCGACGCCCTGTTCCTCAGCAGCCTGTGGCTGGCCCCAGTACTGCTGCTGCCACGCCTGACCCGCCCCCTCGCCGCCCTGATCGGGCTGGTGTTGTGGGCCAGCTCGCTGGTCGGCCTGAGCTATTTCGGCATCTACCGCCAGGAGTTCTCGCAAAGCGTCATCTTCGTGATGTTCGAGTCCAACACCGCCGAGGCCGGGGAATACTTCAGCCAGTACTTCAGCGTCTGGCTATGCCTGGGGCTGCTGCTCTACAGCGCGATCGCCGTGCTGCTGTGGCGGCGCATCCGCCCGGTCACCCTGCCGTTGTACAGCCGCCTGCCGGTGGTCGCCGTGCTACTGACGGCAACCCTGGGCTACCCGTTCTACAAGCAGATGGTCTCCCAGCAACGCAGCTTCGCCGACGCCCGGGAAAAGGTCGAGCAGCGCATGGCGGCCGCAGTGCCCTGGCAACTGGTGGTCGGCTACCGGCAGTACCGCCAGCAGCTCGACAACATGCAGGCCCTGCTGGAACAGAATGCCGCCCTGCCGCCCCTGCAGAACCTCAAGGACAACAGCGGCGTCGCGCCACGCACACTTGTACTGGTACTGGGCGAGTCCACCACCCGCGAGCACATGCACCTGTACGGCTACGACCGTGACACCACGCCGAACCTCGATGCCCTGGCCGCCCGCGACAAAGGCCTCACCGTGTTCCGCAACGTCGTCTCGCCACGCCCGTACACCATCGAAGTGATGCAGCAGATCCTCACCTTCGGCGATCAACAGCACCCTGACCGTTTCCTCACCGATCCGTCGCTGATCAACCTGATGAAACAGGCTGGCTACAAGACCTTCTGGATCACCAACCAGCAGACGATGACCAAGCGCAACACCATGCTCACCACCTTCTCGCAGCAGACGGACGTGCCGGTCTACCTGAACAACCAGCGCAACCAGAACGCCAGCCAGTACGACAGCGTGGTGCTGGAGCCTTTCGAAAAGGCCCTGCAGGACCCGGCCAGCAAGAAGCTGATCATCGTTCACCTGCTCGGCACGCACATGGATTACCGCTACCGCTATCCGGCCGGCTTCGACCACTTCAAGGACAACACCGGCGCGCCGGCGGCGCTGTCTCCCGACCAGCTACGGACCTACAACTTCTATGACAACGCCGTGCGCTACAACGATTTCGTCGTGTCCGACCTGATCAAGCGCTATTCGGCCTGCACACCGAACGGCTTCCTGCTGTACCTCTCCGACCATGGCGAGGACGTCTACAGTTCAGGCAATCATGATCGCCTCGGCCGCAACGAGGCCAACCCGACCCGGCCGATGTACACCATCCCCTTCCTGCTCTGGACCTCGCCCAGCTGGCAGGCGGCGCACCCGCGCGACCTGCAGTCGATGGTCAACCGCCCCTATAGCAGTGCACACCTGATCCACACCCTGTCCGACCTGGCGGGCCTTAGCTACGACCGCTACGAGCCGGCCAAGAGCCTGGTCAACGGAGCGTTCACCGCCAGCCCACGCTGGATCGGCGACCCGTACGCGAAAAACGGGCTGCACGCGTTCGACAACCTGCCCGGCACCCGAGTGAAGCAGGAACAGCGGACCGCCAGCAGCGGCACGGTTCGCCCTGACGAAGGCTGACAGCCCGCGACAAGGCTGCCCCTCATACCAATCCCTCCGCTTGAAGGGACACGCCCCCAAAACCGATATCTGGTCTCTCAGATATCGGTTTTTTGTTGCATCAATGATGAATAAATTTCCGCCATATTGTTTCGTACATTTCATGACAAATACAAAACGACAATATTCCACTTCAGAATGACGTCACTGCATCTCAGCAAATACTGGAAACTCAGATGAATGCGTGCGAATACCCGCTTGGGCACATGAACAAAACGACGAAATTAAACATTCCAAAATGGAATGATGTAGCAACTAATTGTCGTTTGTTGAGAACGCCTTTCAACGCCAATACTGATTTCAATCAATGCAATCGCGAGCGCCGCGGCACTGGAGAAGCCGCCGGCCGACCGGCGCCCAAACCGCGCCCGTCACCTGCAACTGGAAGTGGTCAGATCACAACAAAAACAACAACTCACCCGAATGCAGATCCAATAGGTTGCCCATGACCCATTCGAACAACAACGCAAGTTTGACTGCCGCAACCCCGCCTTCCGGACACCTCAAACGCACGCTCACCAGCCGTCACCTGAACATGATCGCCATCGGCGGCTCCATCGGCACCGGCCTGTTCGTCTCCTCCGGCGCCACCATCGCCCAGTCCGGCCCCGGCGGCGCGCTGCTGGCATTCGCGGTGATCGGCCTGATGGTCTACTTCCTGATGACCAGCCTCGGCGAAATGGCCGCATGCATACCGGTCAGCGGCTCGTTCTCCACCTATGCCTCTCGCTACGTGGAAGAAAGCTTCGGCTTCGCCCTGGGCTGGAACTACTGGTACTCCTGGGCCGTGACCATCGCCGTGGACCTGGTGGCCGTGCAGATCATCATGCTCTACTGGTTCCCGGACACCCCCGGGGTGATCTGGAGCGCGGCCTTCCTGGTACTGCTATTTGCCCTCAACGTCGCCTCGGTGCGCTTCTTCGGCGAGGCGGAATTCTGGTTCGCCCTGATCAAGGTCATCACCATCATCATCTTCATCGCCGTGGGCGTGCTGATGCTCATGGGCATCCTCGAAGGCGGCCAGGACGGCGGCGCCCACCTCTGGCAGATCGGCGACGCGCCCGTTGCCGGCGGCCTGCCGGCGCTGATCGGCGTGGCGATGATCGTCGGCTTCTCGTTCCAGGGCACCGAGTTCGTCGGCATCGCCGCTGGCGAAACAGAAAACCCGGGGCGCAACATTCCCAAGGCCGTGCGCCAGATCTTCTGGCGCATCCTGCTGTTCTACGTGCTCACCATCGTCGTGATCGGCCTGCTGATCCCCTACACCGACCCACGACTGCTCAAGGACGGCCTGTCGGACGTCACCATCAGCCCGTTCACCCTGATCTTCGCCAAGGCCGACATGCTCGCCGCCGCTGCGGTGATGAACGCGGTGATCCTGACCTCGGTGCTGTCTGCCGGCAACTCGGGCATGTACGCCTCGTCGCGCATGCTCTACAGCCTGGCGTTGGAGCGCAAGGCGCCGACCATCTTCGCCCGGGTCACCCGCAGCGGCACGCCGGTCTGGGCGCTGCTGGCCACCGCCGCGGTCGCCGGCCTGTGCCTGCTGAGCTTCCTGTTCAGCCCCGGCAAGCTCTACCTGTGGCTGCTCAACACCTCCGGCATGCTCGGCTTCATCGCCTGGCTGGGCATCGCGATCAGCCATTACCGCTTCCGCCGCGGCTACCTGTTCCACGGCAACGACCTGGCGAAACTGCCGTATGTGTCGAAGTACTTTCCGTTCGGACCGCTGTTCGCCTTCGGCCTGTGCATGGTGGTGATGCTCGGACAGAACTACCAGGCATTCATCGGCGGGCAGATCGACTGGATCGGCGCCTTCGCCACCTACGTCGGCCTGGTGCTGTTCGTAGTGGTCTGGTTCGGCCACAAGCTGGTCACAGGCTCCCGGGTGGTGCGCTACAGGGAAATGGACTTCTCCAGCATCGAGATGCGCAAGGCCGAACGCAGCAAGGCAGAGCCCGCCGGTGATGCGCTCGCGTCCAGCCAGCAGCCCGCCTGATCACTCCATTGGCGGACCCGCCCCGGTCCGCCCATCACTGCTCCGGGACCCTGATGAACAGCACCTTCGACTCCTACTACGAAGCCACCGCCAGCAGAACCTTCTATCCCGCTCAAAGCGGACGCACCGAGACCCGTGTGTGCATCCTCGGTGGCGGCCTGGCTGGCCTGTCGACCGCGATAGGGCTGGCCGAGCGCGGGGTGAGCGATGTGACGCTCCTCGAATCGCAACGCGTCGGCCATGGCGCCTCGGGACGCAACGGCGGCTTCGTCTTCGGCGGCTACAGCCTCGGCAACGCCGACCTGCTGTCGACCCTGGGCGCCAACGAGGCACGCAAGCTGTATCGACTGACCCTCGATGCCGTCAACCTGATCCGCGAACGCACCCGCCGCTACGCCATCGACTGCGACCTGGTCGACCAGGGCGTGATCCTCGCCAACTGGTTCAACGATCCGTCGCGCCTGGAGAAACCGCGCCAACTGATGAAGCAGGCCTATGGCGTCGACTGGAAGTACATCGCCCCTGGCGAGCTGAAGGAACAACTCAGGACCGAGCGTTATTACGGCGGGTTGCTGGAGCGCAACGCATTCCACTTCCACCCGCTCAAGTACGTCTGCGGCATCGCCCAGGCTGCGGCACAGGCCGGGGTGACAATCTTTGAGCAGTCGCCGGTGACCAGCATCGAGAAGAAGGCCGGCGGCTACATCGTGCGCACCGGCCAGGGCGAAGTCCATACCGAGGAGGTAGTGTTCAGCGCAGGGGGCTATGCCCGCGGCGTCTACGCCCCGATCGAACGTGCCGTGCTGCCGATCGCCACCTACGTGGTGGCCACCCCACCACTGGGCGATCGCCTGTCGGAGGCCATCAACTGCCAGTCGGCCTTCTACGACACACGCTTCGCCTTCGATTATTACCGTCCGCTGAAAGACACCCGAATCCTCTGGGGCGGACGCATCTCCATCCTCGATCGCGGGCCACAGGCCATCGCCAGGCTGCTCAAGGCCGACCTGGTGAGCGTCTACCCGCAACTCGAGGACGTGGAGCTGGAATATTCCTGGGGCGGCCTGATGAGCTATGGGCGCCACCAAATGGCGCAGATCGGCCAGGAAGCCAACGGCATCTGGCACGCGGTCGGTTTCGGTGGCCATGGCATGGCACCGACCACGGTCGCCGGCGAAGTCCTGGCGGACGCCATCGCCCGTCGCCTGCCGATACCGAGCGGTTTCAACCAGTTCGGCCTCGACCGCACCTTCGGCATGGCCGGCCTGGTGGCCGCGCAGGCCACCTACACCGCCTACCAGGCGCGGGACGCCTTTGATGCACGGCGACTGAACCGCTGACAGTGGATCTGGCCACTTTTCGACAGGCATGAAAAAGCCCGCCATGAAGGCGGGCTCTTTCGTACAGCATATGGTGGGTCGTGTAGGATTCGAACCTACGACCAATTGGTTAAAAGCCAACTGCTCTACCAACTGAGCTAACGACCCGTTGGATGGCGCGTATATTACTGATTTCTCAGAGGAAATCAACACCCCATCGCAAATTTTTTCAAAAATACCGGGTGGGGTCCTCTACGCCGGCAGCCTTGAAGCCGTCGGCCCGCAGGCGGCAGCTGTCGCACTTGCCGCAGGCACGTCCGTCGTCGTCGGCCTGGTAGCAGGAAACGGTCAGGCTGTAGTCCACACCACGGGCAATGCCCGCCTGGACGATCTGCGCCTTGCTCAGGTTCTGCAACGGCGCCTGTATGCGGAAACCCTGTCCTTCCACGCCGGCCTTGGTGGCCAGGTTGGCCATGCGTTCGAAGGCCTCGACGAATTCCGGGCGACAGTCCGGGTAGCCGGAGTAATCCACGGCGTTGACACCAATGAAGATGTCACGGGCTTCGAGCACCTCCGCCCAGCCCAAGGCCAGGGACAGGAACACGGTGTTGCGAGCCGGCACGTAGGTGACCGGAATCCCCTCGCTCGGCGCCTCGGGTACATCGATGCTGCTGTCGGTCAGGGCCGAGCCACCGATGCCGTCGAGGTTCAGGCCGATCACCTTGTGTTCGACCACGCCCAGGTCACGGGCCACCCGTGCCGCAGCGTTGAGCTCGGCGCGATGGCGCTGGCCGTAGTCGAAACTCATGGTGTAGCACTGGTAGCCGTCGGCCTTGGCCATGGCCACCACGGTGGCTGAGTCCAGGCCACCGGACAGCAGGATTACCGCGCGTTTGTCAGTCATGTCTTGCTCCTCAACGTCCGGGTTCGTCGTTCCACAGCAGCTTGTGCAGCTGCAGCTGGAAACGCACGGGCAGGTTGTCGGCGACGATCCAGTCGGCCAGGTCGGTGGCGCTCACCTGATGGTGGCTGGGCGAGAACAGCACCTCCCCGGCGCGCTCGGCCAGGTTGTACTGGATCAGCTTGGAAACCGCCCAATCGTAGTCCTCGCGGGAACAGATGACGAACTTGACCTGGTCGTTGCCGGTCAGCAGCTCGATGTTCTCGTAGCGATTGCGATGGGACTCTTCCGAGCCCGGGGTCTTGAGGTCGACCACGCGGCTAACCCGGGTGTCGACACCACTGATGTCGAGGGCGCCGCTGGTTTCCAGCGACACGTCATAACCGGCATCGCACAGACGCTGCAGCAACGGCAGCGCATTGGGCTGGGCCAACGGCTCGCCGCCAGTCACGCAGACGTAGCGCGGCTTGAAGCCGGCGACCTGCTCGAGGATCGAATCGAGCGTGCGGATGGTGCCGCCACTGAAAGCGTAGGCACTGTCGCAGTACTGGCAGCGCAGGGGGCAACCGGTCAGGCGCACGAAAACCGTGGGCAGCCCGGCCGTTCGCGTTTCACCCTGCAACGAGTAAAACACTTCGGTGATGCGTAATGTGTCTTGCATGATCGCCACGGGCGTGACAGCTAAACAGGCTGTCCGCCTCCGTCAGGCACTGTCGCGGACTCGACATGGCGTTATCCGCGGCAGCGTGTTTACGAAAAAAGGGCCGTGATTCTAACGAAAAAACCCGCGACAGGCGCGGGTTTCTTCATCAACGGGTCGCTCAGAGCTTCTGCAGGTCGCGCTGGGCCAGTTGTGCGGCAGAGGTGCCGGGGTACTGGGTGATGACCTGCTGCAGGATGCCCTTGACCTTGTCGGTGTGGCCCATACGGCGCTCGACATCGGCCAGCTTGTACAGCGAATCCGGCACCTTGCTGTGTTTCGGGTACTTCTGGCCGACTTCGGCGAACGCCTGGCTGGCACCTTGCAGGTCGCCCTTGGCCAGGTTGACCTCGCCAAGCCAGTACTGGGCATTGCCGGCGTACTGGCTGTTGGGGTACTTGCGCAGGAAGGCGTTGAAGGCCTGGCTGGCCTTGTCGAAGTCCTTCTGCTTGATTAGATCGAAAGCGGCGTCGTAATACAGCTTCTCTTTCGCCGGATCACCCGGCTCGCTGCTGGCGGCCGGTGGCTGCGCGGCGCTGGCGCCGGCAGCGGCACCCGTGGCTGCGTTGTTCGCGCCACCGGTGGAGGAATTGTCTGGAGTCGCGGCAGGCGCGGCACCGCTGCTGAGGCGGCGGTCGAGATCCTGATAGCGCTCGAGGTTTTCCTGCTTCATGCGCGACACATCGTTCTGCAACTCTTCGATGATGCCTTGCTGGCGGGAAATCTGGTCCTGCATCTGCTGCAGCTGCATGAACAGCTGGCCATTTGCAGAAGCAGGGGCCGAAGCCCCTGCTCCGGCATAGGCGCCGCTCGTGCCATAACCCGCAGGTGGATAGCCACCCGCGTTGTCATCTACTACGGGAACCGCAGCCCACGCCGAAAGGGGCAGGCTGAGTGCGAGGACGGTTACAGCACGACGGCACATACGCATAAGAACTTACTTACGCAGTTCTACGCGACGGTTCTGAGCCCAGGACTGCTCGTCGTTGCCGGTGGCAACTGGACGCTCTTCGCCGTAGGAAACCAGTTCCAGCTGAGCAGGGGAAACGCCCTGCAGAACCAGGTAGCGCTGAACGGCCTTGGCACGACGCTCACCCAGAGCCATGTTGTACTCGCGGGTGCCGCGCTCGTCGGTGTTGCCTTCCAGAACAACGCGGTTGCCGTTGGCTTTCAGGTCCTTGGCGTGAACGTCCAGGGAGCGCATGGCTTCTGGCTTCAGATCCGAGCTGTCGTATTCGAAGTAGAAGGTGGTGATTGCGCGCAGGGCGGCTTCTTCGCTCAGGGAGCCGTCAACAGCGCCAGTGTTGGCACCGTAGCCAGCGTTCGGGTCAACAGCGCCTTCACCAGCGTTGTCACCGCCCTTCGAGGAGCAACCTACAGCTACGGCCATGGCCAGAGCCAGCGCAGCGAATTTACCAAACTTCAGCATTTCCATCGTGAAACTCCTAATGAAACCCCAGTGTGTTAAGCAAAACGTGTTACGCCGCAATCAGTTCAGGTAAGGGGACCAGGACGGTTCTCTGACTTCGCCTTGAGCGGTAGGAAGTGGGAGCCTCACGCGGCCGTTAAGCGACACGAGCATCAAGACTCCCCGGCCCTGCTGGCGGGTGGCGTAGATTAGCATGGTGCCGTTTGGCGCAACAGTGGGAGACTCATCAAGACTGGTCTCGGAGAGAATCTTTACACTTCCGCGTTGCAGGTCCTGAGCGGCCACCTTGAAGTTGGTGAAGCCCTGCTGGCGATGGATCATCACCAGGGTCTTTTCGTCCGCCGACAGTTTCGGGTTGGCGTTGTAGTTGCCCACGAATGTCACGCGCTCGGCGCCACCGCCACCGACCGACTGCTTGTAGATCTGCGGCTTGCCGCCACGGTCGGAGGTGAAGTACAGGGTGTTGCCATCCTTGCCCCAGAACGGCTCGGTGTTGATGCCCGGACCTGCGGTTACGCGGGTGATCTGGCGCGAGGCCACGTTCATCACGTAGATGTCCGGGTTGCCGTCCTTGGACAGCACGAACGCCAGGCGGGTGCCGTCAGGCGACCAGGCCGGAGCGCCGTTCAGGCCCTCGAAGTTGGTGATCTGCTCGCGGCGACCGGTGTCGATGTGCTGGATGAAGATGCGCGGGCGCTTCTGCTCGAACGAGACATAGGCGATGCGCTTGCCATCCGGCGCGAAACGCGGCGACAGGATCGGTTCACGCGACTGCAACAGGGTCACTGCACGGGCACCGTCGTAGTCCGAACGCTGCAGGGTGTAGCGGGTGTTGTTGGTCGAGAAACGCTCGGCAGTCACGTACAGCATGCGGGTGGAGAACGCACCCTTGATGCCGGTGAGTTTCTCGAACGACTGGTCGGCGATGTAGTGGGCCATGTCGCGCAGCTGGTCGACGCCGCCGGCAACGCTGCCGGTCAGCACTTGCTGCTCGGTGGCGACGTTGAACAGCGCATAGCTCACCTGCAGGCGGCCACCGGCCGGCACGATGCTGCCGACCATGACGTACTGGGCGCCCAGGGCTTTCCAGTCACGGAAGATCACTTCGCTGGCCTGGGTCGGCAGGCTGATCATGTTCTGCCGCGGAATCGGCCCGTAGTAGCCGGAGTTGCGCAGGTCGTTGCTGATGATGTCAGCCATGTCTTCGGGCAGCACGCTGCCGCCCTGCACGCCGAACGGCACTACCGCAATGGGAGTTGCCCGGTCGCTACCGCTGGTGACCAGGATGTTCTTTTCTTCTGCCATGGCCATGCCTGCCACGCAGCAGAGCAAGACCAGGAGTCCTCTCAGACGTTTAATCACAACGCTAGATCCTCAGGTGTAAATGTCATCTTGAATGAACGATACGGATTGAAATCGCTCGGCTTCAAGCCCTGCATCTCGGTCAACCGACCAATGTTCTTCACCGCGGCCACGGCCGAGCTGTCGAACGGACCGTCGCCGCTGGACTTGGCCACACTCACGTTGGTGATGGTGCCGTCCGGCAGCATGTTGATCTGCAGAACTACCGTCATGCCCTTGCGCGCAGATGGCGGACGCGCCCAACCTTCGGCCGCGCGCATACGGATCAGGTCGTCGAAGTCGCCGGCCACCTGGTCACCTTGCTCGTCGGCCAGCGCCTGCTGCCGCTCGGTGGTGTCGGACAACAGCTCGGCGAGCGCCTGGGCCTTCTTGTCTTCCGCCGCCTTGCGGGCCGCTTCCTGTGCCTTTTTCTTCTGGGCGTCTGCCGCGGCCTTTTTCTTGGCCTCTTCAGCTGCCTTCTTCTTCGCGTCCTCGGCCGCCGCTTTCTTCTTGGCGTCCTCGGCTGCTTTTTTCTTCGCGTCTTCGGCGGCTTTCTTCTTCGCCTCTTCCGCAGCTTCTTTCTTGGCTTCTTCCTCGGCCTGTTTCTTGGCCTCTTCCTCAGCCTTCTTCTTGGCGATGTCGGCCTGTTGCTTTTCAGCGGCCTTCTTCGCTTCCTCGGCTTTCTTGGCCTCGGCAGCCTTCTTCTGCTCGGTGGCCTTGGCGGCCTCCTCAGCCTTCTTCGCCTCGGCGGCCTCGCGAGCCTCCTCGGCCTTTTGAGCGGCGTCGGCTTTCTTTTGTTCCGCGGCCTTCACGGCCTCCTGCTCGACCTTCTTCTGCTCCAGCTGCTCGACCTCGGTCTGGCGCGAAGCAGTCTTCTTCGCCTCCCCGGCAATCTTCTGATTGGTCTGGGTGGTCGCCTGGCTCTTGGACTTGAGCTGGTAGAGCGTGGCCTGGACGATGGGCTTGGACGGCGGCAGCTCGGGGGTCATGGCAAAGCTGACGAACAGCATGCCGAACACCAGCACATGCAGGCCGATGGCCCAGACACTGGGCCAGAAGTAGCTTTCCGAGGCGGATGGCTCTCGCTGCTGCATCAGGGCGCCTCGGTAATCAGGCCAACGTTACCGACACCGGCCTTCTGCAACCCGCCCATGGCGCCCATGACCGCGCCGTAGTCGACGGCCTTGTCGCCACGGATGAAGACCTGGGTCTGTTTGCCCTGGTCACGGCCGGCGGCGATGATCTTGGTCACCGCACCGGTCATTTCCGGTAAGGTCATGGCCTTGTCCATCTGCTTGTCGGTGTCGACTTCGCTGCCAAGGTTCCAGTAGTAAGTCTTGTCGGCCTTGATCGAGATGGTCAGGACCTGGACGTTGTTGTCCTGCGGCAGGGCTTCGCTGGAAACCTTGGGCAGGTCCACCTTCACGCCCTGGTTGAGCATGGGGGCGGTCACCATGAAGATGACCAGCAGCACCAGCATCACGTCGATGTAGGGCACCACGTTCATCTCGGCGACCGGCTTGCGTTTGTGGCGAACTCGGGCCATGGGTTTCTACCTGATCACTCTTCGCTGGTGTGTACTTTGCGGTGCAGGATCGCCTGGAACTCGTCGGCGAAGGTGTAGTAGCGGCCAATCAGCACTTCACTGCGCGCGGCAAAACGGTTGTAGGCGATAACGGCCGGGATCGCGGCGAACAGGCCGATCGCGGTGGCGATCAGGGCCTCGGCGATACCGGGAGCCACGGTGGCCAGGGTCGCCTGCTGGGCGCTGGCCAGGCCACGGAACGAGTTCATGATGCCCCACACGGTACCGAACAGGCCGATGTACGGGCTGGTGGAACCGACGGTCGCCAGGAACGGCAGGCTCTGCTCGAGCTTTTCTTCCTCGCGGGAAATGGCCACGCGCATGGCACGACCGACACCTTCCATGACCGCATCAGGGTCAACGCCCGGCTGCTGGCGCAGACGCGAGAATTCCTTGAAGCCGGCGCGGAACACCTGCTCGACACCCGAGTCCGGATCGGGGTTGCTGCCCGCCTGGCGGTACAGCTTGGACAGGTCGATGCCCGACCAGAAGCGCTCTTCGAAAGCGTCCAGTGCACGACGACCGGCGCGCAGCATGGTGCTGCGCTGGAAGATCATGATCCAAGAGGTCACCGAGGCTGCCACGAGGGTCAGCATTACCAGCTGAACCACGACACTGGCATTGGCGACCAGGCTCCACATGGAGGTATGGTCGACGACGTTTGCTTCCACGCTTATTCTCCTGCGTTCGATTGAGTACCCGCGCTGTCCGCCAGGAATGCGTCGCGCAGTTCTGGGGGAATGGCCCGGGGTTTGAAAGTGTCGGCGCGCACGGCGGCCACCAGGAACTGCCCCTCGCAGAGCAGCACTTCATCCTGTGTTCGCCACACCTGCTGCACGAAGCGCAGGCTGGCACGATTCAATTCAAGCACTTGCGCGGTCACCCGCAGCTCATCGTCCAGGCGGGCCGGCGCGTGATAGCGCGCCTCGCTGGAATGGACCACGAACAACAGGTTGTCCTGCGCCAGCTGGGCCTGGGAGAACCCCAGGTGCCGCAGCCGCTCGGTGCGGGCGCGCTCCATGAACTTGAGGTAGTTGACGTAATACACCACGCCACCGGCGTCGGTATCCTCGTAATAGACGCGACAGCGGTGTGCGAACGGCTCCAGCCCATTTTGCGCGCGCATACTCTAGTGGTTACTCCTGAACTTGCCAATCCGCCGCGGTAACTGTTTTTTCATCAATAATGTCCTATTGCCAGCGAGCCTGCGGCATGCCAGCGCTAGGACCACGAAAAACCCGATTCGATCTGTCATTCGTCGTCCTGGGCGGCATATTCGCCACCTTCGCAGAAACGCCCGGGGATGTTCAGGCCAAAATGCAGGTAGGCGTGCCGGGTCACCACGCGGCCTCGCGGGGTACGCATGATGTAGCCCTGCTGGATCAGATACGGCTCGAGCACGTCCTCGATGGTGTGGCGCTCCTCGCCGATCGCCGCGGCAATGTTGTCGAGCCCCACCGGACCGCCGTCGAACTTCTCGATCATGGTCAGCAGCAGACGCCGGTCGGAGTGATCGAAGCCACGCTCGTCGACATCCAGCAGGTTCAGCGCCATGTCCGCGACGGCCTTGGTGATCTCGCCCTTGCCACGCACTTCGGCAAAGTCGCGCACCCGCCGCAGCAGGCGGTTGGCGATCCGCGGCGTGCCCCGTGCCCGACGGGCGATCTCGAAGGCGCCCTTGTCGTCCATCGGCAGCCCAAGAATACCGGCCGAACGGCTGACGATGGTGGCCAGGTCCTTGTTGCTGTAGAACTCCAGGCGCTGGACGATGCCGAAACGGTCACGCAGCGGATTGGTCAGCATGCCGGCGCGGGTGGTAGCGCCAACCAGGGTGAACGGCGGCAAGTCGAGCTTGATCGAGCGCGCGGCCGGCCCTTCGCCGATCATGATGTCCAGCTGGAAGTCTTCCATCGCTGGGTACAGCACCTCCTCGACCACCGGCGACAACCGATGGATCTCGTCGATGAACAGCACGTCATGGGGCTCGAGGTTGGTCAGCATCGCCGCGAGGTCGCCCGGGCGCTCGAGAATCGGGCCCGAGGTGCTCTTGACCGACACGCCCATTTCCTGGGCGATGATGTTGGCCAGGGTGGTCTTGCCCAGGCCCGGCGGGCCGAAGATCAGGGTATGGTCGAGGGACTCGTTGCGCCCGCGCGCGGCCTGGATGAACAGCGCCATCTGCTCGCGCACCACCGGCTGGCCGATGTACTCGTCCAGGCGCAGCGGGCGGATCGCGCGATCCTGGACTTCTTCACGGTCGCGGCCACTGGCGGCGATCAGGCGGTCGGTCTCGATCACTTGGTAATCATCCCCTTAAGGCTGCGACGAATCAGCTCCTCACTGCTGAGGCCCGCCTTGTCCTTGATCGCGGCAATCGCCTTGCTCGCTTCCTGTGGCTTGTAGCCCAGGGAGACCAGGGCACTGACCGCGTCGGCCTCGGCCGAGGACTCACTGGCGACCGGCAATGGGCCGTCGGAGACCAGGGTGAACATCGCCGGGGAGGTTTCCCATGCCTTGAAGCGGTCCTTGAGTTCGACCAGCAGGCGTTCGGCGGTTTTCTTGCCGACGCCGGGCACGCGTACCAGGACCGAAGCATCCTGGGCCTGCACGCAGCGCACCAGTTCGTCCACTTCCAGGCCGGACATCAGCGCCAGTGCCAGCTTCGGCCCCACGCCGTTCAGGCGGATCAGCTCGCGGAACAGCTCGCGCTCGCGTTTTTCCGCGAAACCATAGAGCAGATGGGCATCTTCGCGCACCACCAGGTGGGTATGCACGGTCACTGGCTCGCCGACCTTGGGCAGGCGATACAGGGTGGTCATCGGCACTTCCAGCTCGTAGCCCACGCCGTTGACGTCGATAATCAGGTGCGGCGGCTGTTTTTCCGCCAGGGTGCCACGCAAACGTCCAATCACGTTCCGATCCTTCCTCTCGGGTGCCGGTCGAAAACCGGTCCACCCTATCAGCAAATGCGCCGGGAGCGCGCGTCACCCGGACAAAATGTGTATCAGCGCATGAAGCGGTTACAGACGCAAGCGTCCGCCGCGCCGCCGCGCCGTCGCCAGCCCATGGGGAATCAGGCTGGAGCGGGTATGGGCATGGCACAGGGCGATTGCCAGGGCGTCGGAGGCGTCGATCTGCGGCTTCTGGGTCAGCTTGAGCAGGTGCATGACCATCATCATCACCTGCTCTTTATTGGCCCCGCCGGTGCCGGCCACGGCCTGCTTGACCTGGCTGGCGCTGTACTCGGCGATCTCCAGGCCCGCCTCGGCCGCAGCAACGATGGCCGCGCCCCGGGCCTGGCCCAGCTTGAGCGCCGAATCGGCGTTGCGCGCCATGAACACGCGCTCGATGCCCATGGTCACCGGACCATGCTCGCGGATGATCTCGCTCACCCCGCGAAAGACGATCTGCAGACGTTCGGGCAGCTCGCCGCCACCGGTGCGGATACAGCCCGAGGCCACATACTCGCAACCACGGGCGGTCTGGCGGACCACGCCGAAGCCGGTGATGCGCGAGCCGGGGTCGATACCAAGAATCAGAGTCATAGCGTGTGCAGTCAGTCGTCGATGCATAAGGTTTTGCTGGACGCAATCGCGGGGCAAGCCCGCTCCCACGCCAGCGTTTGCCGGCCTCGTGGGAGCGGGCTTGCCCCGCGATTGCGTCTGTACAGGCGCACGGATAGCCGAAAGCTTATCAGCCCAGCGTTTCCATGATCTCATCGGAGATCTGCGCATTGGAGTAGACGTTCTGCACGTCGTCCAGGTCCTCGAGCATGTCGATCAGCTTGAGCACCTTCTCCGCGCCGTCCTTGTCCAGCTCGGCACTGGTGGTCGGCTGCATCACGATCTCGGCGTCCGAGGCCTTGAAGCCGGCCTCTTCGAGCGCATTGCGCACGGCATAGAAACTGTTGAACGAGGTGAACACCTCGAAGGAGCCATCGTCGTTGGCCACCACGTCGTCGGC
Source organism: Pseudomonas sp. BW16M2 (assembly GCF_014268865.1). Lineage (NCBI taxonomy): Bacteria > Pseudomonadati > Pseudomonadota > Gammaproteobacteria > Pseudomonadales > Pseudomonadaceae > Pseudomonas > Pseudomonas sp. BW16M2. Next base: position 15,323 of record NZ_JABWRI010000048.1, read on the forward strand.
GTCGGCCTCCATCGCGGCTTCCATCAGCGCGTCCTCGTCGACCGCAAGCTCGGCGGCGAAGCTGATCTGCCCCTTGCGCTCGAACAGGTAGGCCACCGAGCCGTCGGTGCCCAGGTTGCCACCGCATTTGGTGAAGGCATGGCGCACGGCGGCGGCGGTACGGTTGCGGTTGTCGGTCATGGCCTCGACCATGATCGCCACGCCGCCCGGGCCGTAGCCCTCGTAGCTCAGCTCTTCGACGTTGTCGCTTTCGTTGGTGCCGGCACCACGAGCCACGGCGCGATCGATGATGTCGCGGCTCATGTTGGCACCCAGGGCCTTGTCCAGCGCTAGGCGCAGGCGCGGGTTGGAGGCCGGGTCAGGGCCGCCCTGCTTGGCCGCGACGGTCAGTTCGCGGATCCACTTGGTGAAGACCTTGCCTCTCTTGGCATCCTGGCGCTCTTTGCGGTGCTTGATGTTCGCCCACTTGGAATGACCAGCCATAACGACTCCGAATCCTTGAAACAGAAACAGGTTCCGCCCCGAAGGGCGGAACGTGAAGAATCCTGCGCATCAAGCGCGGGGGCACCCCGTGACCGAGGCGCCCCGGTCGATCACTCGACCTTGGTCTGCTCGCGCAGACGGATGTGCAGCTCACGCAGGGCCTTGGCGTCGACCAGGCCAGGGGCCTGGGTCATGACGCACGCGGCGCTCTGGGTTTTCGGGAAGGCGATCACTTCACGGATCGACTGGGCGCCGGTCATCAGCATGACCAGGCGATCCAGGCCGAAGGCCAGGCCACCGTGCGGCGGTGCGCCGAACTTCAGGGCGTCGAGCAGGAAGCCGAACTTCTCTTCCTGTTCTGCCGCTTCGATGCCCAGCAGACGGAAGACCGCTTGCTGCATCTCTTTACGGTGGATACGGATCGAACCGCCACCCAGCTCGGTGCCGTTCAGGACCATGTCGTAGGCACGCGACAGCGCGGTGGCCGGGTTGGCCTCCAGCTCTTCGGGGGTGCACTTCGGCGCGGTGAACGGGTGGTGCAGCGCGGTGAAGCTGCCGTCTTCGTTCTCTTCGAACATCGGGAAGTCGACGACCCACATCGGCGCCCACTCGCAGGTCAGCAGCTCGAAGTCGTGGCCCAGGCGGATACGCAGCGCGCCCAGGGCCTCGCTGACGATCTTGAACTTGTCGGCACCGAAGAACACGATGTCGCCATCCACGGCGCCTACGCGGTCGAGGATGTTGTTGAGGTTGGCCTCGGGGATGTTCTTGACGATCGGCGACTGCAGACCCTCGACACCCTTGGCGCGCTCGTTGACCTTGATGTAGGCCAGGCCCTTGGCACCGTAGATGCCGACGAACTTGGTGTACTCGTCGATCTTGCTGCGCGGCATGCTGGCGCCGCCCGGCAGGCGCAGGGCCGTGACGCGGCACTTCGGATCGTTGGCGGGACCGGCGAAGACCTTGAAGTCGACATCCTTCAGCTGGTCGGCGACGTCGACCAGCTCCAGCGGAATACGCAGGTCCGGCTTGTCGGAACCGTAGCGGCGCATGGCTTCTTCGAAAGTCATGTGCGGGAATTCACCGAACTCCAGGTCCAGCACTTCCTTGAACAGCTTGCGGATCATGCTTTCGGTCAGGCCCATGATCTCGGACTCGTCGAGGAAGCTGGTCTCGATGTCGATCTGGGTGAATTCCGGCTGGCGGTCAGCGCGCAGGTCTTCGTCACGGAAGCACTTGGCGATCTGGTAGTAGCGGTCGAAGCCGGCGACCATCAGCAGCTGCTTGAACAGCTGCGGCGACTGCGGCAGGGCAAAGAAGCTGCCGGCGTGGGTGCGACTCGGCACCAGGTAGTCACGGGCACCCTCAGGGGTGGCACGGGTCAGGATCGGCGTTTCGACATCGAGGAAGCCGTTCTCGTCGAGGAAGCGACGGATGCTGCTGGTGATGCGCGAACGCAGGCGCAGCTTGTCGGCCATTTCCGGACGGCGCAGGTCGATGAAGCGGTAGCGCAGGCGGGTCTCCTCGCCGACGTCGGAATATTCGTTCAGCGGGAACGGTGGGGTTTCCGCTTCGTTGAGCACGTTCAGCTGGTAGCCGAGGATCTCGATGGCACCGGAGGCCATGTTGGCGTTCACCGCGCCTTCAGGGCGCTTGCGCACCTTGCCGGTGATCTGCACGACATATTCGCTGCGCACGCGGTCGGCGGCGGCGAAGGTTTCGGCGCGATCCGGGTCGAATACGACCTGGGCCATGCCTTCGCGGTCACGGATGTCGAGGAAAATCACCCCGCCGTGGTCGCGACGACGATGGACCCAGCCGCAAAGGGTGACTTCCTGGCCGTCCAGGGACTCGTTCAGTTGGCCGCAATAATGGCTGCGCATCATGATCGTGGTTTCGCTTCTCGTGATTCGTGTGTTCGGTGGAGGTCTTGACCGCCCAAGGGGCTAATACTGCAAGACCTGGCGGATGCAATTCAACTCAGTCGGCCTTGTCGCCGCCTGCCAGATTCTTTTTCGCCCCGGTCTTGAAGTCGGTCTCGTACCAGCCGTTGCCACTCAGGCGAAAGCCGGGGACCGACAGCAGCTTTTTCAATGCCGGCGCCTGGCACGCCGGGCAATCGGTCAGCGGCGCGGCACTGATCTTCTGCAACACCTCCATTTGGTGTTCGCAGGATGCACATTGATAGTCGTACAGGGGCATGGGTGTCTCTCGTCAACCACATCGCACGCTGCCCAAGGCAGCAAAGAGCGGGATTATATATGGTAAAGGAGAGCAGTGCAGCCCGGCGATCAGTGCGTGTCTCGCGCTTCCTGCAACCAGGCGACGCAGATCACCCTGACCAGGCCGCTGAAATTCCTCACCCCGCCATGGCGCAGGTGCACCTCGCGATCCACATAGGACAACACGGCGCTCACCGAACAGCGGTTGGCCTGGGCGATGCGCTCCAGGATACGCCAGTACACCACCTCCAGGCGCAGGCAGGTGGCAAAGCCGTTGAGCCGCACCGAGCGCGACACGGGTCCGGCCTGGGTCATGTCGAAATCCCGCCTGAAAGGGTCGAGACGCGGGTTGCCGCCCCCCTGCCTTGCATTACTGTCGATACCACGCATCGGATCGCCCATCGCACCGCTCCATCGTCACGAAACCACACCCCGTTCGTCAGCCGAACAGGTCCATGACCGTCATGAAGCGCCACCGACCAGGCCGATAGCAGCGGCAAAGCCTTCCCCGCAAACGCGCGGACCCGATACCGCTGACGGTATCGGGCCCGGTTTCACTGGGTCGAACGACAAGCAACCGGCAATCAGTTCCCGTCGAGCAGGACCCGCAGCATCCACGCCGTTTTCTCGTGGACCTGCATGCGTTGGGTCAGCAAGTCGGCAGTCGGCTCATCACTGACCTTGTCCACCACCGGGAAGATGCTGCGCGCGGTGCGCACCACCGCCTCCTGCCCCTGCACCAGTTGGCGGATCATTTCCTCGGCGGGCGGCACCCCCTCCTCTTCCTTGATGGAGGAGTGGCGGGCATAGAAGGCGTAGGAACCCGGTGCCGGGAAGCCCAGGGCACGAATGCGCTCGGCAATCGAATCGACCGCCAGGGCCAGCTCGTTGTATTGCTCCTCGAACATCAGGTGCAGGGTGCGGAACGACGGACCGGTGACGTTCCAATGGAAGTTATGGGTTTTCAGATACAGTACATAGGTATCCGACAACAGGCGGGACAACCCATCGACGATGGACTTGCGATCTTCTTCACTGATACCGATATCGATTGCCATGAAGCTCCCCTTTCCATAAGGCTTGATCATCAAGCGGGCAGCAAACACTCTAACAAGAGTTGCCGCCCGGCGCATGCGGCACAGGGCCGCCCGCGCCAGCCGGTTTGAGAAGCCTGCGTCTTTGCTGTTAAATAGGCAGTGTGCCACCCGTGCGGATTGTCAATGCCGGGTGCATAGGCTGGCCCGCCACGTTTTCGCGCCTACCGTTCCCGCGCACCGTGCGACCAGCTCATCCTGTGATCGGCCTTATCAATGTGAGCCAAACCAATGTTCAAGATCGTCCATCTGGTGACGGGCCTGGCGGCGTTGCTGCTATCGCTCATACCCAGCCTGAAAGCTGACGCAACACCCTTCCTGCAACAACCCGAGGCCGTCTACCTGGCGCTGCTCGGGCTGCTCAACCTGGTCATTGCCCCGGTACTGCCGCAGTACTACAAAGGCCTGCGCCAGCAATTGCAACACGCCGCCAGCCTGCTGCTGGTGCTGGCCGTGGTGCTACAGACCGTGACCCTGCTGGCCCGCCCGGAGCTGGGCAACCTGGCAGCCCTGGCCTGTGCTGTCCTGGCCTGCGCGCTGCACCTGATTGCCGGCTTCGTTCGCGGCACGCGAAAGGCCCGCTCCAGCCAAGGCACCTCGCATGACGTCGGCAATCGCGATACCGGCACCGTGAAGTGGTTCAACACCTCCAAGGGCTTCGGCTTCATCTCCCGCGATTCCGGTGACGATATCTTCGTGCACTTTCGCGCCATCCGCGGCGAGGGCCACCGAGTGCTGGTCGAAGGCCAGCGCGTGGAGTTCTCGGTGATGCACCGCGACAAGGGCCTGCAGGCCGAAGACGTGGTCGCCGTCGCGCGCCGCTGACCCTTTGCCGCCGCCGTACTCAATAATGAGGCGGCGGCGCTTCCTCTCCCCCGCCGCCCTGCTGGCCGGCCATCTCCTCGTAGCGCTTGATCAGCTCCGCCATCTGCAATTGCAAGCGTTCGATCACTCGACTCTGCTCGACAATCACATCATTGAGCGCCTGCAAGCTGTCGTCCTGGAACGCCTGACGGGTCTCCAGCTCGACCATGCGCATTTCCAGCCCCTGCGACATCCTCAAGCCTCCTTGAAGCTTTCACCCAGCAGCGCACGCACTTGCTGGCGAATACCATCGATCTGTTCCTGGGTGTAGCCGATGGCCGGCACCCTGCCCCAGACCGGGGCAGGCCAGGCAGCATCGCCCTGGCGACGCACGATCACGTGCATGTGCAACTGGCTGACCACGTTACCCAGGGCCGCGACATTCATCTTGTCGGCGGCGAAAGCATCCTTCAGCGCCTCGGCCAGGGCGGTGGTCTCGACCCACAGTTGCTGCTGGTCGGCCTCCTCGAGCTCGAACACTTCGGTGATATCGGCGCGACGCGGCACCAGGATGAACCAGGGGTAGTTGGCATCCTTGCTCAGCAGCAGGCGGCACAGCGGCAGGTCGCCCAACACCAGGGAATCCTCCTGCAGACGCGAATCGAGGGTGAACACGGCAAACCTCCTTACAAGCGATACAGCCCTCCCGAGCGGTCGGGCACAGGCGCGCAAGGATACTCCGCTTCGACCGCTGCCACACCCGTCGACGTCGATCCTGGGCATTTGTGGCACGCGAATGACAACATCAACGCCCCGCTTCGGTAACACTGCGCTACTTTTCGCACCAAAATGATGCCGCTCGTCAGACCTTCGCCACACATCCTTCACATAAAACAGCCAGGATAAACAATCGGCGGTAACACCTTGACTTGGAAGGCAGCTTCCCAAGCAAACACAAGGAAGGATCGCGACCCGCCGACGAGCTGGTCGCGCCCCGTGTTTGCGGAGGTTTTCCAGCCCCGCTCGAGGCAAATGTGAAAATTTCATCAAGCGTTCGTGATTTTGAGCACGCTTGTTGCATTCGTTTCATGCCAAGTCGGCACGACCCCTGCATTGCAGGGTGAACGCGACAAATAACAACAGCGGCATCGGATAAACCAGGGAGTTTCACAAGCCGTACTTTGTATTTATACAAATATGACGGTTTCGAGACAGCGCTGGAGTTGTACGCCCTTATATGACAGGCGTGATTTGCGACATGGAGACAACCAACAGCGACATGGCCATAAAGTTACCGAAAGGTTGTTTCTGCCCATATCGCCAAGAATAGTCCGCGTGATATACATTTTCGCCGACATAACAAGAAAGAGCCGGCCCCATAACTAAAATACCCGGGTGCGGCGGTACTCTTCCTAAAAACCAAAGGAGCAAATCACGATGCGCGTGATGAAGTGGAGCATGATCGCCCTGGCCGTAGCGGCAGGGACTTCGCAACTGGCTGTCGCCTCCTCGCAGGATGAATCGAAAGGTTTCGTCGAAGACAGCAAGCTGAATGTCAAGATGCGTAACCTGTACTTCAGCCGTGACTATCGCAACACTGAGTCGAACGCCAACAGGCTGGCCAACGTGCGGCACGACCAGCGTGAATGGGGCCAAGGCTTCATCGGCACCTTCGAGTCGGGCTTCACCCAAGGCACCGTCGGCGTCGGCGTTGACGCCATCGGCCTGCTCGGCCTCAAACTTGACAGCGGTCGCGGTTACTCGGGCACCGGCCTGTTCCCTACCGGCGAAGACCGTCGCTCTCAGGACGATTACTCCAAGGGCGGCGTCGCCGTCAAATTCCGCATCTCCGATACCGTGCTGAAAGTCGGCGACCAGTTCACCGCGCTGCCGGTCTTCGCCACCGACGACAGCCGCCTGCTGCCTGAAACCGCAGAAGGCGCATTGCTGACCAGCAACGAGATCAAGGGCCTGACCCTGCACGCCGGCCGATTCACCAGCATGACCGCCCAGTCCGAGACTGACCGCGACAGTATCAGTGACGGCCTCGGCCGCCGCGGCTTGAAAGAAGCTGACGTATTCGGTGGCTCCTACGCCTTCACCGACAGCCTGTCGACCAGCCTCTACTACTCCAAGGTCGAGGACTACTGGCGCAAATACTACGCCAACGTCAACTGGGCACTGCCGATCTCGGACAAGCAAGGCCTGGTCTTTGATTTCAACATCTATGACACCAAGGGCGAAGGCGACAACCTGTACCGCGCCGCCGCCGATGGCGACAAGCTCGACAACCGCGCCTACAGCTTCTCCGGCGCCTACAACATCGGCGCCCACACCTTCACCCTGGCCTACCAGAAAGTCACCGGTGACGGCGAATACGCGTACGGCATCGATGGTGGCGGCAGTATCTTCCTGGCCAACTCGGTCGCACGCTCCGACTTCAACGCCGAAGGCGAGAAATCCTGGCAAGTCCGCTACGACCTGAACTTCGCCGAATTCGGCGTGCCAGGCCTGACCTTCATGACCCGCTACGTCCGAGGCACCGGCGCCCACACTGCCGACACCAACGACGGCAAGGAATGGGAACGCGACGTGGACGTCAAGTACGTCCTGCAGGAAGGTCCTGCCAAGGACCTGAGCTTCCGTGTCCGCCAGGCCACCTATCGCTCCTCCGACGCGGTCTACTCCAACTCGCTGGACGAACTGCGCCTGATCGTCGAGTACCCGCTGAGCATCCTGTAAGCCCGCGCTTGCATTGCTCTGCAAATGAAGAAGCCCGGCAATCGCCGGGCTTTTTCCTGGCTGACAGAAAAGCCTGACTGCTGCATTCTGTACGCTTTCGTTTCGCCCCCGTACAATGCGGGGTCATTTCACATTCAGGCAATCGACACGGCCCACCATGCGCACCAGTCAATATTTGCTCGCCACCCAGAAAGAAACCCCGGCCGATGCAGTGGTCATCAGCCACCAGCTCATGCTGCGTGCCGGCATGATCCGCAAACTGGCCTCCGGCCTGTACACCTGGCTGCCGATGGGCCTGCGGGTGATGCGCAAGGTCGAAGCCGTGGTCCGCGAGGAAATGAACGCCGCCGGTGCCCTCGAAGTGCTGATGCCGAGCATCCAGCCGGCTGAACTGTGGCAGGAATCCGGTCGCTGGGAGCAGTACGGCCCCGAGCTGCTGCGCCTGAAGGACCGCCACCAGCGCGACTTCTGCGTCGGCCCGACCCATGAAGAGGTCATCACCGACCTGGCGCGCAACGAGCTGTCCAGCTACAAGCAGCTGCCGCTGAACATGTACCAGATCCAGACCAAGTTCCGTGACGAGATCCGTCCGCGCTTCGGCCTGATGCGCGGCCGCGAGTTCATCATGAAGGACGCCTACTCCTTCCATGCCGACCAGGCTTCCCTGCAGGAAACCTACGACCGCATGCACCTGGCGTACTCCAACATCTTTACCCGCCTGGGCCTGGACTTCCGTCCGGTGCAGGCCGACACCGGCTCCATCGGTGGCAGCTACTCCCACGAGTTCCACGTGCTCGCCTCCTCCGGCGAGGACGACGTGATCTTCAGCGACACCTCCGACTACGCCGCCAACATCGAGAAGGCCGAGGCCATCCCGCGTGAAACCGTGCGCCCGGCCCCGGCCGAAGAGCTGCGCCTGGTCGACACCCCGAACGCCAAGACCATCGCCGAACTGGTGGAAAACTTCGGCCTGGCGATCGAGAAGACCGTCAAGACCCTGATCGTCCACGGCGCCGAGGAAGGCAAGCTGGTTGCCCTGATCGTCCGAGGCGATCACGAACTCAACGAGATCAAGGCCGCCAAACTCGAACAGGTCGCCGATCCGCTGGTAATGGCTTCCGACGCCGAACTGCGCGCCGCCATCGGTGCCGGCGCGGGCTCGCTCGGCCCGCTGAACCTGCCGCTGGAGTGCATCATCGACCGCTCGGTCGCCCTGATGAGCGACTTCGGCATCGGCGCCAACATCGACGACAAGCACTACTTCGGCGTCAACTGGGAGCGCGACCTGCCGGTTCCACAGGTCGCCGACCTGCGCAACGTGGTCGAGGGCGATCCGAGCCCGGACGGCCAAGGCACCCTGGTGATCAAGCGCGGCATCGAAGTCGGCCACATCTTCCAGCTCGGCACCAAGTACAGCGAGGCGCTCAAGTGCCAGGTGCTGGGTGAGAACGGCAAGCCTGTGGTGCTGTCCATGGGCTGCTACGGCATCGGCGTGTCCCGCGTGGTCGCTGCCGCCATCGAGCAAAGCTATGACGAAAAAGGCATCATCTGGAACGACGCCCTGGCACCGTTCCAGATCGCCCTGGTACCGCTGCGCTACGAGACCGATGTGGTCCGCGAAGCCACCGACAAGCTGTATGCCGAACTGACCGCCGCCGGCTTCGAAGTGCTGCTGGACGACCGCGACAAGAAGACCAGCCCCGGCATCAAGTTCGCCGACATGGAGCTGATCGGCATTCCGCACCGCATCGTCGTCAGCGACCGTGGCCTGGCCGACGGCAACCTGGAATACAAGCACCGCACCGAATCGGAGGCCCAGGCACTGCCGCTCGCGGACGTGCTGACCTTCCTGCAGGCCCGCATCCGCCGCTGATAACCCGTTACGCGAGTGATCATGTCCAAGCGAAGTACCTACACCCTGGGGGGCGCCGCACTGTGCGGTGCCCTGCTCCTCAGCGGCTGCGCCAACCAGATGTCCCAGCGCAGCGACCACGAGGAGCGCGTCGAGCGCAAGCTGCTCGAGCACAGTCTGCAGATCGATGTCGGCGAGCCGAAGGTGATGGAGCTTCCGCAACGACGTGTGCGCATCCATGAGCTCAAGCGCTTCGAGGTCACCGAGTTCGAGGTGACCCGCCGCTACGACCGCTACACCCCCTACCAACCCTGGCGGGAGATCTACGAGATCCCGCTTGGCGCGGTAGCGGTGGTGGCCGGTATCGGCGCCAACGTGGTCAACGTGTTCGCCCTGGGCAACCTGCCGGACAGCGTCACCCACGACTGGCTCAGCTATGGCGTGGCGGGCGTCAACCCGTTCATGAACGTGCCGTCCAACGGTCGCGCCCAGCAGAACCTGGCCGGTATCGACGAGGTTGAGAAGGGCAAGCGCGAGGAGTCCATCAGCCTGCCGTGGAACGAGCGCCTGGTCGAGGTCAAAGCCGGCAAGATGACCCACGAGCTGACTACCGACAAGAACGGTGTGCTGCGCCTGAACCTGCTCGACAGCCCGTTCGCCGAGCAGAACCTCAACCATATCGGCACCCTGCACCTGCAGGTGGCCGACGAGGACAACCAGGTGCGCGGCGATGCCAGCCTGCTGGTCAGCGGCAACCTGCGCGGCAAGCTGCTCGAGGCTCACGAGCTGATCTTCGATGACCTCGAGGATGATGATGTCGGCCAGTGGGTGCATCGGGTCAAGCGCCTGTCGGAGCTGGGCCTGGAAGAAGAAGCCAGTGAACTGGAGCAGAGCCTGATCGAGCTGACCCGCAACGATCCGGAACTGCAACAGGAATTCCTGCAGACGCTGACCAAGGCCACCGGGCGCCTGGTAGCCGATCCAGGCGTGCAGTAAATCGAAAAGGGGCCGCTTCGTGGCCCCTCTTTTATTTATCCTCGAACAACTCCAACTGCTCATGCGCTCCGCGCAGATCGCGCAGCCTCACCCCCACACCCAACAACCGCACCGGCTTGCCGCCCCGGGCAAACGCCTGGCTGAGCAACTGCCGGTAACTCTCCAGATCCCTACCCGCCCCCGCCTGCTCCATCGTGGTCTGGCTGAAGTCATGGAACTTGACCTTGACGAAGGGCTTGTCGGGCCGATAGCTGCTGTCCATTCGCGCTATCCGCTCGTTCAGGCTGGCCAACAGCTCCGGCAGTTTTTCCAGGCAGCTGTTCAGGTCGGGCAGGTCATGGTCGTAGGTGTTCTCGACGCTGACCGACTGTCGCCGGCTGTCGTTCTGTACCGCCCGCTCGTCAATCCCCCGCGCCAGCCCCCACAGGCGCTCGCCAAAACTGCCGAACTCGCGAACCAGCGCCAGCCGCGACCAGTCGCGCAGCGACAGGCAGGTATCGATCCCCAGCCGCGAGAGCTTGTCCGCCGTCACCTTGCCGACTCCGTGCAAGCGCGCCACCGGCAGGTTCGCAACGAATTCCTCCACCTGATCCGGAGTGATGACGAACAAACCGTTGGGCTTGCGCCAGTCACTGGCGATCTTGGCCAGGAACTTGTTCGGCGCCACCCCGGCGGACACCGTGATGTGCAGTTGCTGGGCCACCCGCCGACGAATGTCCTCGGCAATGCGCGTGGCACTGCCGGCAAACCACTGGCTGTCGCTGACATCCAGATAGGCCTCGTCCAGCGACAAGGGCTCGATCAACTCGGTGTAGTCGCGAAAGATCGTATGGATCTCCCGCGACGCCTCGCGGTAGGCCTCGAAGCGCGGCTTGACGATCTCCAGGTCCGGACACAGCTTCAGGGCATGCCCGGACGCCATCGCCGAACGAACCCCGTAGGCGCGCGCCTCATAGTTGCAGGTGGCGATCACCCCGCGCTGCCCCGGCTGCCCGCCCACCGCCATGGGGCGACCGACCAGGCGCGGGTCGTCACGCATCTCGATGGCGGCGTAGAAACAGTCACAATCAATGTGGATGATCTTGCGCAGGGACATGGACGACAGCCACTACTGTAAATTCATACAGATAGTATCCCATGCCCCCGCCACGAAACAGCCTGTGCGGGATGATCGGCCTGCAAACCCCGTCACGACTGAGCCGCGTGCCGATCTGAGACGCTAAGGGTTTGAACAAAAAAGGATTTTTTTGAATTAATGCTTGACACCGAAAAGGAAATCCGTAGAATTCGTTCTCACAGGCGCGGGATGGAGCAGCCTGGTAGCTCGTCGGGCTCATAACCCGAAGGTCGTCGGTTCAAATCCGGCTCCCG
>NZ_JABWRI010000049.1:0-26106 GCF_014268865.1 Pseudomonas sp. BW16M2
ACTCAGCAGTGAAACGATGCATCGCCGATGGTAGTGTGGGGTTTCCCCATGTGAGAGTAGGTCATCGTCAAGATTCAATTCCGAAGCCCCTGATCGCGATGCGGTCGGGGGCTTTGTCTTTTCAGGGGTTCGATGGCGTTGATCCCGTAGACGATCGTCCAGCCTCTTGGGTTGTACTGTCGCGCAGGGAACAAAGTTGCAAGCATCAGCAGCGTGGGAGCGGGCTAGACCCGCGATCACCGGCGAAGCCGGTGCCATACACCGCATCGCGGGGCAAGCCCGCTCCCACGCTGCTGGTACTTGAAAACCTGTCGCAGCCCGAACAGTTATCCCCCGACCCCTGATATCCAAGACAAAAAAAGGCCGCTCCCGATTGGGAGCGGCCTTTTTGCTATCGGGGCATACGCCCCGCCAGTGGTATCAGCTCAGCAGATTGCGCACATTGCCCATCGCCTCATCGGCAAAGCCCTGCAGGAACGCCTGGAAGCCCGGCAGGGCCTCTGGACCACCTTCCCAGGGCTCGGCCTGGATGGTCCAGGTCGCACGGCTGCGGCTGGCGTCGATCGCCTGCACTTGCATGGCGGCCCACAGGTTGCCGATATTCAGGCTGGTGTAGATCAGGCTCCAGGTCATGTGCATGGCCTGCTCGTCACGGCTGTTCAACTGCTCGATCACCACGTTACCATCCTTGAACAGTTTCTTGCGCACCGAGCGCACGCCACTGCCGGTCATCTCGATGTGCGCCAGCGCAGGGATGAACACCGGGAAGCCGGCGAAGTTGCCGACGATGTTCCACACGCTGGCGGCCGGGGCGGCGATTTCGACGCTGGAAACCACCAGGCAGCCTTGCGGGTTGCGGATCAGGGTGTCGGGTTTGAGTGCTTGCATGGGATGTTGCTCCTGTTGTGGATAAAAGGGGTCAGATGAAGCCGATGTCGGCCAGGTAGCGGCAGCCGCGGCTGAGCAGCGCCGGGTCCTTGCTCGGGTAACGGGCGCCCATGCGCTGAACGCCGGCACGGGCGTTGTCGTGGGCGATACCGGAGATGTCGCCGATGTCTTCCTCGAAGCCGTCCAGATAGAAGCCCAGGACGTCGTACAGCGCGTTGTCGCGGTCGACCCGGGCCAACTGGCGTTGCCACTGCTCGACGCTGACCAGCTCGAAGGCGTGGCCCTGTGCATGGAACGACGCCAGGTAGTCACGCCAGCGCAGCGGTTCGGGGTTGTGCAGGTTGAACACGCATTGGCCAGCCTGGTGGCGGCTGCTATGGAAGGCGATGAAACGGGACAGGAAGTCCACCGGCATGAGGTCGAAGTCGATCTCCAGCCCCGGTACCTGGCCCAGTTGCAGCGAGCCCTTGAGCATCAGCATCAGCCGGTTGCGCTGGGGCTGGCAGGCGCCCGTGCGGCTGTCGAAGGTGATGTTGCCGGGGCGGAACAGGTTGACCCACACGCCCTGCTCGCGGGCGCGGCTGAGGATGCGCTCGCCGACCCATTTGCTCAGGTTGTAGCCATTGCGGATGTAGATCGGCGGGGTACTGGCTGGATCGCTTTCCAGCACGCGACCGTCGTTGTCCACCGCGCTGCACGCGGACAGGGTCGAGACGAAGTTGAAGATCTTCTTGCGGCGGCCTTCGCACAGCCGCAGGCACTCGAACAAAGGCTCGATGTTGTCGGCGGCCAGCACCTCGTAGTCGAGCACATGGTTGACCTGCGCGGCGTTGTGCAGCAGGGCGCCATAGTGGTTGTCCAGGTCGTCGTAAGCGGCCTGGGACAAGCCCAGCAGCGGCTTGCGCAGGTCCGCCTCGAACACCCGTACGCGGCTCAGGTCCAGGACAATGTGGTTGTCCCGCAAGGCCTGGGCGAAGCGCTCCTCGGCCGACTGCCCACCGGCGCGGCGTACCAGGCAGGCGACTTCGGTGGCGCCCCACTCCAGCAGGGCTTCGACCAGGTGCACGCCAAGGAAGCTGTTGGCCCCGGTGACGATGACCTTGTGCACATCGCCCAGACGCTCCATCGGCAGCACCTGCAGGCCGAGATCGCGGTTGGCGTCCTGCTCCAGGCGCGCCAGGGAGGTCTGCAGCGCATCATCGTTGCCGTCGAGCAGCGCGCCCAGGCGCTGCAGGGTCGGCTGCTCGATGAAACGGTTGATCGCCACACCCTGGCCGAAGTGTTCCCGGATCTCCAGCAACAGGCGCGACAGCAGGATCGAGTGCCCGCCTAGGTTGAAGAAGCTGTCGTCCATGGAGATGTCAGCTGGCGGCAGCTCCAGCAATTCGCTCCACAGCTGTAGCAGGCGCTTTTCTGTCTCGGTCGCCGGCGCGATGCGCGCGTTCGTTGGCAGGGTCAGTGGCCGCGCCGACAACGCTCGGCGGTCTACCTTGCCGTTGGCCGTATAGGGCATGTGCTCCAGCACCTGGTAGAACATCGGGCGCATGTAGTCGGGCAGGTGCCGTTCGGCATGATCGCGCAGCAAGGCTTGTGCATCGGCCCGCTGCGGATAGGCGAGGAAGGCCAGGATCCGGCGCTGTGCGTCGATCACCACCGCTACCTGGGCGAACAGGTGGCTGTCGCGCAGGCAGTGCTCGATCTCCTCGGGCTCGACCCGGAAACCTCGGATCTTCACCTGGTTGTCACGCCGTCCGCACAGTTCAATACCCTGGGCGGTCCACTTGCCGATGTCTCCGGTGCGATAGGCACGCAGCGTGCGGCCGGCGGGCAGGCTCAGCTCGACGAAGCGTTCGGCGGTCAGTGCCGGCTTGTTCAGGTAGCCCAGGCCGACACCGGGCCCGGCGATGTACAGCTCGCCCGGTGTCTGCTCCGCTACCGGTTGCAGTGCCTGGTCGAGTATCAGCACCTGGGTGTTGGCGATCGGCAAGCCCAGGTTGCGGTTGCTGTCAGCACTCGCGAACACCCGGGTGGTGGCCAGCACGGTGGTCTCCGTCGGCCCGTAGATGTTGTGCATCCGGCACTGCCCCGCGAGACGGGCGATGACCTCTGGCTCACAGACGTCGCCGCCGGTGATCAGGTGGCGCAGGCCGAGGTGGAGATCGCGGGGCAGGATGCTCAGCAGGGCCGGTGGCAGGAACGCGTGGCTGACTTCCTGGCTGTGGATAAGTTGTACCAGCTGCTGCGGATCACGGCGCTGGTCCTCGCTGGGCAGCACCAGTTCGGCACCGCAGGCGAAGGTCGGCAGGATGTCCAGCAGCGAGGCATCGAAGCCGATGGTGGAGAACTGCAGCACCCGGCTGTGTCCGTCCAGGGCCACATGCTCGCGGTACCAGGCCATGAAGTGCGCCAGGTTGCGCTGGCTGAGCAGCACGCCCTTGGGCTGGCCGGTGGTGCCGGAGGTGTAGATCGCCACGCAGGCCTGCTCGGCGCCGGCCTGGCGCAGCGCCAAGCCAGGCAACGGCATGTCTGACGTCGTTGCGAGGCTGCGAACATCCACATGGGGGATATCCACAGGCACATGCCCGTCATGCAGCACGACGCAGGCACCGGCATCCTCGAGGATCGACTGGCATCGTTCGGCCGGCGTTGCCGGGTCCAGCGGCAGGTAGATAGCGGCGCAGCCCAGAACCGCCAGCAGGCTGGCATAAAGGTCGGGCGCCTTGTCCATGCACACGGCGACCACCGGCGGTTGTTCTCCGGCTTCGGGCAGCAACGGCGCCAGGGCCTGTTGGATGGCGACGGTGCGAGCATGCAGCTGGCGATAGGTGGAACGCTGGCCGGCGTGGTTCAGGGCAGAGTATTCGGCATGCAGGCGCAGGCTGTGCTCCAGTGTTTCGACCAGGTTCGTTTCGGCCTTCTCCAGCAGGTCGGCGCGCAGCGTGCGGTTGAACGGGTGGCGGTAGGCCAGTGCCTCCAGCCAGTCCAGGCCATGCTCGCGCTCCTGGTCGCCGGGGCTTACCGCGGGCGCTTCCTGCAGATGCGCCGGATTGCGGGCAAAACGGGTGACCTGCAGGGCCAGTTGATCACACAAGGCCTGCAGGGCGTCTTCATGCAACTGCTGGCCGTTGCCGGAGCTTGGCGGGTGGATCGCCGCTCGCTGGATCAGCCGCTGGGCGTTGGCACTGCCGCACCAGCACAGGGCTTCCAGTTGCGGCAGGGGCTCGGCGAAGCTGGCGCCCAGGCGCAGCCTGAGCAGCGGCGTGTCAGCCAGGGGCTGCCAGTCGCTGCTGCCCAGGGCCAGGCTGCCGTCTTCCACCACCAGGTCCGGCCGGGTCGACAGGTGCTGGTGCAAGGCTTGCGCGCTGTCGGCGGTGGCCAAGCCATGGCCGTGCTCGTCGAGCAGGCGGGCGAATGCCTCCAGGGTGGGACTGAAGCCCACCAGGAGTATGTCGAGGCGTCTCATGTCCAGGTCCTCAGGGCAGGTAATCGCGCAAGGCGTCTTGCACGCAGGGCGACTCGAGCATCGAGCTGCTGCGGAAGAAACGCAGGATGTTGCCCAGCAGCGGATGCTGGTGATTGATCGGGTAGGCCAGGCCTTGCGCTTCATCGCGCAGGGCCTGGCGCACCGTTTCGTTCACCGGTAGGGCGGCGATCAGGGCACAGTCGAACGCCTGCTGGATGTCGCTGGTCAGGTACTGGCGCAGGAACAGCGGCAGCACCTTGGCAATCGCCTGGCGATCTGCTTGCGGCGCGGTGTGCCAGTAGATGCGCGTCAGTCGTGCCCAAAAGCTTGAATGACGGCCTTCATCCAGCAGGTGATCGGCCATCAGTCCCTTCACCGAGGGCTTGACCGAGTCGTCCTTGGCAAAGGCCGCGACATCGTCGGTCAGGGTGTTCTCGGCGATGCCCACGCAGATCAGCTCCAGCGCATCGCGCAGCGCCTCGGGCACCTGGTCCAACACGGCCGGGATGGCGCGGCTGAGTTCGATCTCCTGGGGCAGGGCGATCGGCTCGATGCCGGTCAGGGCGATGGTCTGCTGCAGGAAGTCCATCGCCACCAGGGCGTGATAGTCCTCGTCCACCACCACGGTCATCGCGTCGTAGCGGCAGGCGAACGGAAAGCGCACGGCAAAGCGGTCCTTGGCGATGCGCCGGGCGGTGCGGTCGACGATCTCGGTCTCGAAGATCACCACATCGTTGATGAACTTGTAGAGGCTTTGCACCAGCACGAAATCACGCAGCTGCGGACATTCACGCTGGAACGTCGCGCCGAGTACCAGGGGTTGGCGGCTCAGGGGGTAGATCAGTCGCTGGTCATCCTCCACCAGGCGCCGGGGCCGGGTGCGGATGGTCGCCCGAGCCTCCCAGGCCTCGGCAAAGGAGCGGTACTCGAGGGCATTCATGGGGTGACCTCGGCGACAGGCGTCTGCAGCGAAGCCCGCAGGCGGTCCCACAGCGCCATGCGGCTGTCCACCGCGGCGATGGCGGCCACGTAGACGTCTTCCTGGCGCAGCGGGTCGTGGTCGACCAGCCGGGCCAGCAACTGTTCGGCGGCAGGCCCGTGGTCCTCGGAGTCCACCTCGATGTGGCGTTGCAGGTAGTAACGGAAGGTCGGCGCCTGCTCGGTGCCGATGCCCCACTCGTCGAGGATCTGCTGGAACATCGCCGGGATCACGCTTTCCCGGCCGTGCAGGAAGGCGGCCGCGACCCGATGGGCCGGTGCGTCGAGGGCCACCTCGAGGGTGTCGCGGACGAATCGCTGGGCGGCTTCACTGGCACCGCAGCGCTGCAGGGCTTCGATGGCCGTGATGCCCTGCTGCTGCAGGCTGATGAAGCGATCGATGGCCTGGGTGCTGGCGCCGACCTCGCGCATGGCATCCAGGTAAAGCTCGAAGTGGCTGTAGTGGCCGTGGTCGAGGCGGTCATCCGATTCTTCGCCCAGCACGATCTCGTTGATCAGACGTGCTGCGGCCGGGTCCGCCGGTGGTAGCCAGGGCAGGCTGACGCAGGTCAGCTCCTGCTGCAGGCGCTTGGTCAGTGACATGAAGTCCCAGACTGCAAAAACATGGGTTTCCATGAATCGGCGCAGTGTCTGCAGCGAGTCGATTTCGGAAAATAGCGGGTGCAGGGAAAGTTCATGTTTCTTGTCGGAAAGTGTGCGCTTCAATGTGCTCATGATGAGGTCCGTTATGGGTGGCATTCAGGGGTTAAGTTGCTCTGCACATTGTTCGTTATATAAATTCCAGGCGAAGGGGTGCCTCGAATGAAATTTCGACTTCGAACAACGGATAGAGGCCGGCAGGGCTTGTCTGGCATGACGTCCACGGTGACGCCTGGCCGCCCTTGGCTGGCGCTATAAAAGTTAGAACAACTCCAAAGTTCGTCGCAATTGTTTTTTTGATTATTTTGTGCTCGGACTTTTCTTGAAATATAAGTGCCCGAATAAAACTTTGAGTAAGTTTTATTTTGGCAATATGTGCTCCTTCCGATAAATAACGATCAGAAAAATAGACACAGAGTGAATGCCTCACTCGGAGCACTGATGAACGGAGATGGGAGAGTGACTATTGGAGGGCGGCTGATCGCGTGCGGTCCTTGCCCTGGTGCCAGATTCCTTCTGCAGGTGAATGAGGAGGCAGGCGGCCAGGTCCACGTCTGATGATCAGCGGCCGCTGCGGGGAGTAGAGTGTGCCCAAAATGCTGGCACTGCCATGGCCGGCAACAGGCAGGGCAGAGGAAATATCCGCTTGGTCAGCGCCAGGAGGGCAGGGGAAGGGTCAGTAGCTGAGCAGCCCGAGGTGGCTGTTGAAGATGCGCACCAGGCGCTGGTTGAGCAACGAGGCATCGACCGATGGCATCGGCAACTCGATCAGCTCAAGCTCCCGACGCACCAGGCTGTGCCAGCCGAGCATCGCCGCCAGGGAGCCAGGCGGGTAGAGCACGGTCATCGGCACATGCAAGGGCAGGTTGGTCGTGCTGAACTGTGGGCTGTCACAGCTTGAAACAAACAAGTGACGGGTCTGCCCCGGGCAAGCCACCTGCACCTGCTGGATCAGGGCCAGGGCGATGTGTGCGCCAAGTCCCTGGGCGAACAGGGCGTGGGGCTGTCCGAGATAGGGCTGAAGCTGTTCGCGCAGGGCCTGGGTCAGGCGCCCGGCCACGGGCAGCGCGGCGGACTGTTCCAGGTCGGCAATACTCGGGACATCGACCGCGACCAGTTCGATGGGGTCGCTGAGGGTCCTGGCCCAGGTACGATACTGGGCAAGTTGCTGCCGGGTGCTGGCCAGGCAGATCAGGCGAATCCTGGACGGCTGGTCGGGCGTGATTTCCTGTCGCGTCTGCACGTGCACTGCCGTTCCTTGTGGCGGATCGTGTCTGCGCAGCGACGCGGTCGCTGAGGTCGGCTGCGCGGTTGAGCAGGATCAGTTGCCCGATTGCCTGTCGAGGTAGCTCCTGATGGTGCGCGCGGCGTGATTCAGGTGCTCTTCCAGAAGCTCGATGGCCCTGTCCACCAGTTTGTCGCTGGCGGCGTCGACCAGGGCGATGTGGTCGTCCTGGGTGAGCTTGCCCAGCCCCATCGAGGACAGGTGGAAGCGCAGGAAGCGTTCCTCCTCGTTAAGCTCGATCTCGATCATGCGCAGCAGTTTCTGGTTCTGCGCCTTGCTGTAGAGGGCCATGTGGAACAGGCGGTTGAGCCGGCCGATCTCGGCGTGGCGGGTCTCGTTCTCCAGCTGGTGTATATATGCCCTGGCCTGGGCAATGTCGTCGGCATCGAGCAAGGGGATCGACTGGCGCAGCGCCTCGGTCTCGAGCAGCACGCGCAGGGCGTAGGTGTCGACGGCGTCCTCGCCGATCAGTGGCGCCACCACCGCACCTTTGTGCATCACCACCTGCAGCAGTGACTGGGCCTCGAGCTGGCGCAGCGCCTCGCGCACGGGCATGCGGCTGACGCCGAACAGGGTCGCCAGCTCCTGCTGGCGCACGGCGGTGCCCGGTGGCAGGCGGCCGTCGAGGATGGCACTGCGCAGGCGCTCTTCTATGACACTGCGGGCCAGGTGCGGCTGTACCTGCTCGCTGCCCAGCACGGTGCTCAGGAGTTTGGGTTTCTCAGCCACGCGGGGTTCGCCTCGGCAACATGAAAATTGGATCCAATAACCCTAGTGAGGGAAGGGGGCGCTTGTCAAACGGATTGATCAAGCGGGTGCGCCATGGCGCACTCACGAAACGCGGCTATCGTGAAGCAAGTTGCCGGCATTGGGAAGATGGCCAAGGTCGCCAGCCCTTGTACGAAGCGGGTTTGCCGACAGTTGGCAGCACGGGCACCCGGTGCCATTGTCTTTTCCCGCGCCAGCCCGCACCATCGCTGCTTTCGACTGATCTGAACAGGTGTCCGCAGTGGCGATACCTTGGCCTCTCAATGCGACCGCACGCCGGCTCGGCCTGGCCGTGCTGCTCGGCTGCCTGTGGCTGGGCGCAACCCAGGCGGATTGGGACTTCTCGCAGATCAGCCGCCGTGCGCAGGCATTGTATGGCCCGCTGGGGCCGGGCCAGGGACGCATCGATGCCTGGCAGAACCTGCTGACGGCGCAGAAGCAGGGCAGCGAGCTGGAGCAGTTGCAGGTGGTCAACCTGTTCTTCAACAAGCAGTTGCGCTACGTCGAGGACATCGACCTGTGGCATGAGGTCGACTACTGGGCCACGCCGGTGCAGTCGCTGATCAAGGGCGCGGGCGACTGCGAGGACTATGCCATCGCCAAGTACTTCAGCCTGCGGCGCATGGGCATCCCGGCGGAGAAACTGCGCATCACCTACGTCAAGGCCTTGCGCCAGAACCGTGCGCATATGGTCCTGACCTATTATTCAAGCCCACAGGCCCAGCCTCTGGTGCTCGACAGCCTGATGGACGCGATCAAGCCGGCCAGCCAGCGCACCGACCTGCTGCCGGTGTATGCCTTCAATGGTGAAGGCCTGTGGCTGACCGGCGCTGGCGGCAACAAGAAGGTCGGCGACACCAAGCGCCTGTCGCGGTGGCAGGACTTGCTGAAGAAAATGCAGGCCGAAGGGTTCCCGGCCGAACCGGTTTACTGAAGGAGCACAGATGTCACTGTTCAAACAATTGCTGCTAGCCATTTGCCTGTTCCTGGTGGTCGCCTTCAGTGGCAGCTTCATGGTCAGCCTGGAGAGTTCGCGCAGCCAGTACGTCAACCAGCTGCGCTCCCATGCCCAGGATGCGGCGACCGCGCTGGCGCTGTCGCTGACACCGAACATCGACGACCCGGCGATGGTCGAGCTGATGGTCAGTTCGATCTTCGACAGTGGTTACTATTCGAGCATCAAGGTTATCGACCTGGACTCCAATGCCGTGCTGGTCGAGCGCCACGCCGAGCCCGACGCGGGAGGCGTGCCGGGTTGGTTCATCCAGCTGATCGGCCTGGACCCGGCCGGTGGCGACGCCATCGTCAGCCGCGGCTGGCAGCAGGCGGCGCGGGTCGAGGTGATCAGCCATCCGATGTTCGCCCTGGCCAAGCTCTGGCAGAGCGCCCTGGGCAGCCTGGGCTGGCTGCTGCTGTGCGGCGCGGCGAGCGCGGTGCTCGGGGCGCTGCTGTTGCGCCGCCAGCTGCGGCCGCTCGACTACATGGTGGCGCAGTCCCACGCCATTGCCCGCCGTGAGTTCCTCAGCCTGCCGGAATTGCCGCGCACGCCCGAGCTGCGTCGGGTGGTGCAGGCGATGAACCAGATGGTCGAGAAACTCAAGGCGCTGTTCACCGAGCAGGCCGAGCGCAGCGAGAAGCTGCGTGCCGAGTCGTACCAGGACAGCCTTACCGGGTTGGCCAACCGTCGTTACTTCGAAATGCAGCTTAACGCCCGGGTCAGCAATCTGGAGGAGGCCCGTGCTGGCTACCTGCTGTTGCTGCGGGTCCAGGACTTGGCGGGCCTGAACGCGCGCCTGGGTGGCCAGCGCACCGACCAGCTGCTGCAGGCGGTGGGCGAGCAGTTGCGCCGCACCTGCGCGAACTTCCCCGAGACCAACGACCTGATCACCCGCAGCCGTGGCGGCGAGTTCGCGGTGCTGGCGCCGGGGATGGTGCATGACGAAGCGATCCAGCTGGCCCAGGCCCTGGAGACCACCTTGCAGAGCCTGCACGAGACCGGCGCCAGCGATGTCGACCCGGTGGCCTGTATCGGCCTGGCGCCCTACAGCCCCGGGGATGCCCCGCAAGCGCTGCTCAAGCTCGCCGACGAGGCCCTGGCCCGCGCCGAGAGCCAGCCCGCGCCGGGCTGGGTGTGCCTGGAGCAGGGCGTCGCGGGCCAGGCCGCCGACAGCCATCACGCCTGGCACACGCGCCTGGACCAGGCGTTGGGCAAGGGGCAGTTCGAGCTGTTCTTCCAACCCGTCGTGGATGCCAGGGCGCCGGAGCGGGTGCTGCACTACAAGGTCATCTCGCGCCTGCACGACGAGCAGGGCGAAGCCCTGGCTGCCGGCCGCTTCCTGCCGTGGCTGGAGCGCTTCGGCTGGATGGCGCGCCTGGACTTGCTGGTGCTGGAGAAAGTGCTCAGGCATTTGCAGGGGCATGGCGAGGCGCTGGCGCTGAACCTGTCGGCCGCGACCCTGGCCGATCCCAAGGCGCTGCAGCGGGTCTACGAGCTGCTTGGGCAGCATGGGGCGCTGGGACGGCGGCTGACCTTCGAGATCGGCGAGGAGCAGTTGCCCGAGCAATCGGTGCTGGAGCAACTGACCCGACGCCTGCGCGCGCTGGGCTTCAGCCTGGCGCTGCAGCGTTTCGGCGGGCGCTTCAGCATGATCGGCAACCTCGCCCACCTGGGCCTGGCCTACCTGAAGATCGACGGTGGCTATATCCGCAACATCGACCAGGAGCGGCACAAGCGCCTGTTCATCGAGGCCATCCAGCGCGCGGCGCACAGCATTGACCTGCCATTGATCGCCGAGCGGGTGGAGACCGAAGGGGAGCTGAAGGTACTACGGGAGATGGGCGTGCAGGGGATTCAAGGGCAACTGGTAGGTGGGCCGGCCCCCTGGCGTTGAATGGAACCCTGTGGGAGCGGGTTCACCCGCTCCCACAGGTGCATACAAGGGCCGTGTGATCAGATCAACCCGCCGTTCTCATCTTCCTCGATCAGGTTGTTCAGGCCGCCCAGCGCCTCACGTGCGCTGGCGCGACTGAGCAGCTTGGCCTGGGCGCCGGGTGGCAGGTCGGTGATGCTGAACACGCCCTTGGCGGTCAGTACCTCGATCAGGTCCTCCAGTACCCGGATCATGTCCAGGTCGCTCTGCTTGAGCTGCTTGAGGCTGTTCTCCACCACGTCGTCGGCGAACCATTCCTGAATCTCGGCATGGTCGGCCGGGAGGATGTCGGTAAACCCGTCAAATCCGGCGGCCTCCACCCGCAGCAAACGGCCGTCAGCGTCGCGTTGCACGTAGAACATGGCGGCGTCCCTCGTCACGATGAATCCTTCTTGGTAGTCAGCAGCATAGGCAAAGTTCACCGGGCATGTAAGCCCGATGCACGAGTATGCGCGTGAAGGGATGGCTGGAAAAGCCCGCGCCCCCGACGCCGGCCCTTGCGGGCCGAGGTCGGGGGTGAGGGATCAGCTGTTGGAGTTGTCGATCTTGATGGTCGGGTCGGCACCGCTGATCAACGAGTTGATCGTGGTGTTGGACCAGTTCACACCCTCGAGCTTGATGGTCACGTCGGCGTTGGCCAGGCCACCGGCGGCGTTGAGCTTGCCTTCGGTGCTGACCTGCAGGGTCGACTCGCCATTGACCGTGGTGATCTTCAGGAAGTTGTCGATGGTGCTGGCCTTCTCGCCCTGGAGCAGGTCGCTCAGGTCGAGGCGGTCACCCTCGCTGGCCTTGAAGTCCTTGATCACGTCCTTGCCCAGGTCGCCGGCCTTCCACACGAAGGTGTCGGCGCCGCTGCCACCGGTCATGATGTCGTCACCCTTGCCGCCGATGAGGATGTCATTGCCGGCACCGCCGAACAGGATGTCGTTGCCCTTGCCGCCGTCGATGTAGTCGTTGCCACCCTGGCCGAAGATGATGTCGTTGCCGTTGCCGCCCAGCAGGGTATCGGCGCCGTCGTTGCTGCGCGAGACATCGAACTCGGCGTAGTTCTCGGTGATGTACTTGTGCATCGCCCGTGCGTCCACGCTGCCCGCGTCGACGCCCAGCTTGTCGGCGACATAGCCGCGGATCGCCTCGACGCCGGTGCCGGCAACACCGTCGAAGACCATCAGGTCGCCGAAGATGATGTCGTTGCCGTCGCCACCGTTGACCGTGTCGTTGCCCGGCTGGGTGACTTCGGTATGGCCAAGGATGGCCTCGGCCAGCTTGCTTGGGTCGATGTTGGTCTGCGGCTTGCCGTCGGTGTCGTACGGCTTCAGGTCGTTGGTGTTGACGCCGTTGTTGAGGCCGATGGCCTCGACCTCGGACAGGCCCGAGAGCAGCTTGAAGCTGTCCTGCGAGTTGCTCGTGGTGGTGCTGTTGGTGTCGTAGCCCAGGCCACCACGCGAAGACAGCTCGTAGGTGCCGTTGCCTTCGGCGTGCAGCTCGCCGGAGACGCCGTACTTCCAGTTCCTGCCGCTGATGTACTGCACCTGCAGGTTGCCGGCGTTGTCGATGCTGACGTAGTTGGTCCTGCTGCTGTCGATGTAGTCGTTGAACGCCATGCCCGGCTTGTAGTTGATCGAGGCCAGGAAGGTGTCCAGGGTGATGCCCGAGGTGCCCAGGGTCGGGTTGGGATTCTCGTTGGTCTGGTAGTAGGTCGGCTTGCCATCGGTGATGAAGAACGTCTGGTTGCTGCCGGTATTGCCACCATCCTTGAGGTTCTGGAACCAGTTGGCGGTGGTCTTGAAGGCGTCCTCGTAGTTGGTGCCGCCGTCTGCCCGCAGGTTGTTCAGGGCATTGAGCAAGGTTTGCAGGCCTGCATCGTTCAGGGTCACCGCAACGTTGCTCTTGACCTGGGTGGCGAAGTCCACCAGCAGGATGTTCACGGTACCCGACTGGTCGCCCTTGACGCTGGCGGCCAAGGTCTTGAACACCGACTCCAGGGACTTCTTCGCCGCATCCACGCCGGACGAGCCCATGCTGCCCGAGGTGTCGACGATGAAGGCGAGGTTGTAGTCCTGGCCCGGCACCACGTGCAGGCCGGTGACGTCGGCCACCACCACATCGTTGCCGTCGGTGCCGGTGATGTTGTCGCTGTCCGAGGACAGGTTGCTGGTGGTGTAGGACTGCGGGTAGACGGTGACCTTGATGGTGCCTTCGTTGGTCGCGGTGCTGCCGCCGACGCTCTCGGTGGAGGTCGAGCTGACCTTCACGTCGAACTGGCCGGCGTAGTAGGCCGGTGGCTTGATGGTCAGGCTGCCCAGGTTCCAGCCGGTGACGTCCACCGCGTCCTTGCCGACGGTGATGGTGTGGCCGGCGTTGTCGGCCAGCACCGAGCCTGCCGGGATGCCGCTGAGCTTGACGCTCAGGGACTCGGAGCCATCGGTGTCGGTCAGGTTGGTGCTGATGCCCACCAGCTTGACCGGGGCGCCGTTCTCGCTGCCTTCGTTGAGCTTGTAGCCGTCGTAGTAGCCCTGGTTGTTGCTGCCGTGCAGGTCGCCGACGGTCACGCCGGCGTTGGTCAGGTCCTTGACGCTCGGGTACATCGGGATGTTCGAGCTGTTGAGGTCGGTGACCGCGCCGTTGCCCACCTTGATGTTGACGTCCAGGCTGCCGGGGCCAGCCTGGTTGGCGTTGTAGATCTCCAGGGTGTAGTAGCCGCTGGTGGTTGGGGTGAAGCTGCCGGAGATGGCGCCGCTGCCCGAGCCCCAGGTGCCGCTGGCGACGTTCTTGCCACCCACGACGATCTGCAGGCTGTCGTCGGCGGTGCCGCTGAACGCATAGGTCTTGCCGGCTTCCAGATAGATCAGGCCGGAGGTCTTCGAGCCTGTGCCAGGCGACACGGTGGCGACCGTGTCGACGCCGGTGACGGTCTCGCTCTTGCTGGCATTGCCGGAGTTGGCGAAGACGTTCTTCAGCGCATCGCCGGTGATGCCGTTGCCGCCGCTACCCAGGCCGGTGAGGCTGTTCCAGGTTTCCTTGAGCAGGCCGATGGAGTTGACGTTGTTGTTGCCGATGTTCAGGTCAGGCTTGTCGGCCACCGGCGCGATATCGACCTTCATGGTCACTTCGCTACCGGCGTTGGTGCCGTCGTTGGGCTTGTACTTGATCTGCGTGTAGTCGGCCTGTTTGTTGCCCACGCCGCTGCCGCCATAGCCGTCGACACCGGACTGGTTGGCCAGAGGCACGAACTTGAGCTTGCCGGCGGCGATGTCGGCCTGGCTGATGTTCTGGTTCAGCGACACATCGACCCACGAAGTGCCGTTGAAGAACTTCAGGCTGCCCAGGTCCGGCAGCTTGCTGATGGTCACCGACAGGCCGGTGTTGCCATCGGCGTCGCTGACGTTGAAGTCGCCCCACTTGAACACGTAGTCGGTGTCTTCGCTGCCGGTCACGGCGCCACCGGTCGACACCGGCGCGTGGTCGTTGTCGATGATGGTGGTGGTGACGCTGGACTTGCCGGCGTCGACCTGCAGGTTCTCGAAGCCGCCGCCAGTGGCGCCGCTGATCTTGACCGTGAAGTTCTCCGAACCCTCGACCAGCTTGTCGTCGATGGTCTTGATGTCGAAGGTGGTGCCGCTGCTACCCGCCGGGATCTTCACGGTGACCACACCGGTGAAGTCCTGGCCGTCGGTGGCGGTGCCGCTGTAGGTCAGGGTGATGGTCACCTCGGACTTCGACGGGTTGCTCAGGGTCAGGTTGTAGTGGGCGGTATCGCCTTCGGTCACCGAGGTGTCGCCGCTGATGCTGACGGTGGTCAGGTCGCCCTGGCCGCTCGGCTCGTCGGTGACGCTGGTGGTGACGGTGTTGCTGCCCAGGGTCAGCTTCTCGAAGTTGTCGCCGCCGGCGACCGATTCGATCTTGTTGACGATGTTCGGTTGGCCGCCGACGTACGGGTCGTCCTTGGCGGTGATGGTGAAGGTGCCGCTGGCGCTGCCGGCCGGGATGCTGACTTTGGTGCCATCGGTCAGGGTGAAGGTCAGGCCGTTGTGGCCGGTGACCGACAGGCCCTGGGCATTGGTCAGGGTCACGGTGTAGGTGATCTGGCCGCCTTCACTGACGGTGGTCTTGTCGGCGGACAGGGTGGCCACGACTTCACTGATGGTGTCGCTGATCTGCACGGTGGCGTTGCCACCCAGCTCGAGGTTCTCGAAGGTCTTGCCGGTGACCGTGGCATCGGTGATGCCGACGGTCAGCGAACTGCCATCCTTGAACACGTCGTCGCCTTGGGCTGCGGCCTTGTACTCGACCTGGGTCTGGCCAGCCGGGATGATCACCTTGGCACCGTTGCTCAGGGTCACGGTCAGGTCCTGCGCCAGTTTCTGGCTGACCTTGACGGTGAACGACGGCTGCTGGTCTTCGGTGACGTTGCCGTTGCCGACGATGGTGACCGAGACCTTGTCGCCCTGGTTGCCGGTGCCCGGGGTGCCCGAACCTGGCTCGTCGGTGACGGTAGTCTTCACTTCGTTCTGACCCAAGGTCAGTTTCTCGAAGTTGTCGCCGCCGGTGACGCCGGTGATCTTGTTGCTGATGGTCGGCTGACCGCCGACGAATACATCGTCCGCGGCGGTGATGGTAAAGGTGCCGCTGGCGCTGCCGGCCGGGATGGTGACCTTGGTGCCGTCGGTCAGGGTGAAGGTCAGGCCGTTGTGACCGGTGACCGACAGGCCCTGGGCGTTGGTCAGGGTCACGGTGTAGGTGATCTGGCCGCCCTCGGCAACGGTGGTCTTGTCGGCAGACAAGGTGGCCACGACTTCGCTGATGGTGTCGGTGATCTGCACGGTGGCGTTGCCGCCGAGTTCGAGGTTCTCGAAGGTCTTGCCGGTGACTGTGGCGTCGGTGATACCTACGGTCAGCGAGCTGCCGTCCTTGAACACGTCGTCGCCCTGGGCGGCGGCCTTGTACTCGACCTGGGTCTGGCCGGCCGGGATCACCACCTTGGCGCCATTGCTCAGGGTGACGGTCAGGTCCTGGTCGAGCTTCTGGCTGACCTTGACGGTGAACGATGGCTGCTGGGCTTCGTTGACATCGCCATTGCCGACGATGGTGACCGAGACCTTGTCGCCCTGGTTGCCGGTACCTGGGGTGCCCGAGCCCGGTTCATCGGTCACCGTGGTGGTCAGGGTATTGCTGCCGAGGGTCAGCTTCTCGAAGTTGCCGCCACCGGTGACGGACTCGATCTTGTTGACGATGCTCGGCTGGCCGCCGACGAACACGTCGTCCTTGGCGGTGATGGTCACGGTGCCGGTGGCGCTGCCTGCCGGGATGGTGACCTTGGTGCCGTCGGTCAGGGTGAAGGTCAGGCCGTTGTGGCCGGTGACCGACAGACCCTGGGCGTTGGTCAGGGTCACGGTGTAGGTGAACTGGCCACCCTCGGCAACCGTGGTCTTGTCGGCGGACAGGGTCGCGACCACTTCGCTGATGGTGTCGGTGATCTGCACGGTGGCCGAACCGTCGAGCTCGAGGTTCTCGAAGGTCTTGCCGACCACGCTGGCATCGGTGATGCCGACGGTGAGCGGGCCGCCGTCCTTGAACACGTCATCGCCCTGGACCGGCGCCTTGTACTCGACCTGGGTCTGGCCGGCCGGGATCACCACCTTGGCGCCATTGCTCAGGGTGACGGTGAGGTCCTGGTCGAGCTTCTGGCTGACCTTGACGGTGAACGATGGCTGCTGGGCTTCGTTGACATCGCCGTTGCCGACGATGGTGACCGAGACCTTGTCGCCCTGGTTGTCGGTGCCTGGAGTGCCCGAGCCCGGTTCGTCAGTGACCGAGGTCTTCACTTCATTCTGACCCAGGGTCAGTTTCTCGAAGTTGTCGGCACCGGTGACGCCGGTGATCTTGTTGCTGATGGTGGCCTGGCCGCCGACGAACACGTCGTCCGGCGCGTTGATGGTGGCGGTGCCAGTGGCGCTGCCAGCCGGGATGGTGACCTTGGTGCCGTCGGACAGGGTGAAGGTCAGGCCGTTATGACCGGTGACCGACAGGCCCTGGGCGTTGGTCAGGGTCACGGTGTAGGTGACCTGGCCACCTTCGCTGACGGTGGTCTTGTCGGCGGACAAGGTGGCCACGACTTCACTGATGGTATCGGTGATCTGCACGGTGGCGTTGCCGCCCAGCTCGAGGTTCTCGAAGGTCTTGCCGGTGACCGTGGCGTCGGTGACGCCTACGGTCAGCGAGCTGCCGTCCTTGAACACGTCGTCGCCCTGGGCGGCGGCCTTGTACTCGACCTGGGTCTGGCCGGCCGGGATCACCACCTTGGCGCCATTGCTCAGGGTGACGGTCAGGTCCTGGTCGAGCTTCTGGCTGACCTTGACGGTGAACGATGGCTGCTGGGCTTCGTTGACATCGCCATTGCCGACGATGGTGACCGAGACCTTGTCGCCCTGGTTGCCGGTGCCTGGGGTGCCCGAACCTGGTTCGTCGGTGACGGTAGTCTTCACTTCGTTCTGACCGAGGGTCAGTTTCTCGAAGTTGTCGGCACCGGTGACGCCAGTGATCTTGTTGCTGATGGTCGGCTGACCACCGACGAATACATCGTCTGGAGCATTGATGGTGAAGGTTCCGGTGGCGCTGCCCGCCGGAATGGTGACCTTGGTGCCATCGGTCAGGGTGAAGGTCAGGCCGTTGTGGCCGGTAACCGACAGGCCCTGGGCGTTGCTCAGGGTCACGGTGTAGGTGATCTGGCCGCCCTCGGACACGGTGGTCTTGTCGGCGGACAAGGTGGCCACGACTTCACTGATGGTGTCGGTGATCTGCACGGTGGCGTTGCCACCCAGCTCCAGATTTTCGAAAGCCTTGCCATCGACGGCCGCATCGGTGATGCCGACGGTCAGGGTGTCGCCGTCCTTGAACACGTCGTCGCCCTGGGCCTTGGCCTTGTACTCGGCTTCGGTCTGGCCGGCCGGGATCACGACCTTGTCGCCGTTGGACAGAGTGACAGTCAGGTCATGGTCGAGCTTCTGGCTGACCTTGACGGTGAAGGCCGGTTGCTGGTCTTCGGTGACATCGCCTTTGCCGACGATGGTGACGGTGACCTTGTCGCCCTGGTTGTCGGTGCCTGGAGTGCCAGTGCCCGGCTCGTCGGTCACGCTCGTGGTGACAGTGTTGTCACCCAGCGTGAGCTTCTCGAAGTTGTCCGCGCCGCTGACACCCTCGATCTTGTTGACGATCGAAGGCTGGCCGCCGACGAAGACGTCGTCCGCAGCGGTGATGGTGAAGGTGCCGCTGGCGCTGCCGGCCGGGATGGTGACCTTGGTGCCGTCGGTCAAGGTGAAGATCAGGCCATTGTGGCCGGTGACGGACAGACCTTGGGCGTTGGTCAGGGTCACGGTGTAAGTGATCTGGCCACCTTCGGTGACGGTGGTCTTGTCCGCAGTGAGGGTCGCGACGACTTCACTGACGGTGTCAGTGATCTGAACCGAGGCGTTGCCACCCAGCTCCAGATTTTCGAAAGCCTTGCCATCGACGGCCGCATCGGTGATGCCGACGGTCAGGGTATCGCCGTCCTTGAAGACGTCGTCGCCTTGGGCTTTCGCCTTGTACTCGGTTTCAGTCTGGCCGGCTGGAATGACGACTTTGTCGCCGTTCGACAGGGTCACGGTCAGGTCGTGGTCCAGCTTCTGGCTGACCTTGACGGTGAAGGCCGGCTGCTGGTCTTCGGTGACATCGCCTTTGCCGACGATGGTAACGGTAACCTTGTCGCCCTGGTTGTCGGTGCCCGGCGTGCCGGTGCCCGGCTCATCGGTCACGGTCGTGGTGATCGTGTTGTCACCGAGGGTCAGTTTCTCGAAGTTGTCCGCGCCGCTGACGCCTTCGATCTTGTTGACGATCGAAGGCTGGCCGCCGACGAACACGTCGTCTGGCGCATTGATGGTGAAGGTCCCGCTGGCGCTGCCGGCAGGGATAGTCACCTTGGTGCCGTCGGTGAGGGTGAAGGTCAGGCCGTTGTGGCCGTTGACCGGCAGACCTTGGGCGTTGGTCAGCGTCACGGTGTAAGTGATCTGGCCGCCTTCGGACACGGTGGTCTTGTCGGCAGTGAGGGTCGCGACGACCTCGCTGACGGTGTCGGTGATCTGGACCGAAGCGTTGCCGCCCAGCTCCAGATTTTCGAAAGCCTTGCCATCGACGGCGGCATCGGTGATGCCGACGGTCAGGGTATCGCCGTCTTTGAAGACATCATCACCTTGGGCCTTGGCCTTGTACTCGGCTTCGGTCTGGCCAGCCGGGATCACGACCTTATCGCCATTGGACAGGGTCACGGTCAGGTCGTGGTCCAGCTTCTGGCTGACCTTGACGGTGAAGGCTGGTTGTTGGTCTTCGGTGACATCGCCTTTGCCAACGATGGTGACGGTGACCTTGTCGCCCTGGTTGTCGGTACCTGGCGTGCCGGTACCCGGCTCGTCGGTCACGCTCGTGGTGACGGTGTTATCGCCGAGGGTCAGCTTCTCGAAGTTGTCGCCACCGGCAACCGACTCGATCTTGTTGACGATCGAAGGCTGGCCGCCGACGAACACGTCATCCGGTGCGGTGATGGTAAAGGTACCGCTGGCGCTGCCCGCAGGAATGGTGACTTTGGTGCCGTCGGTCAAAGTGAAGGTCAGGCCATTATGGCCGTTGACCGGCAGACCCTGGGCATTGGTCAGGGTCACGGTGTAAGTGATCTGGCCGCCTTCGGACACGGTGGTCTTGTCGGCAGTGAGGGTCGCGACGACCTCACTGACGGTGTCGGTGATCTGCACGGTGGCGTTGCCGCCCAGTTCCAGATTCTCGAAGGTCTTGCCATCAACGACTGCATCGGTGATGCCGACGGTCAGCGAGCTGCCATCCTTGAAGACGTCATCGCCCTGGGCATCCGCCTTGTATTCGACCTGGGTCTGGCCAGCCGGAATCACCACCTTGGCGCCGTTGCTCAGGGTGACGGTCAGGTCCTGGTCCAGCTTCTGGTTGACCTTGACGGTAAAGGACGGCTGCAGGTCTTCGGTGACATCGCCGTTGCTGACGATGGTGACGGACACCTTGTTGCCGGTATCCGGATCATCAGTGACGGTGGTGGTGAGTGTTTCCTTGCCGAGGGTCAGCTTCTCGAAGTTGTCCGCGCCGCTGACACCTTCAAGTTTGTTCACGATCGAGGGCTGGCCGCCGACGAATACGTCGCTCGGGGCGGTGATGGTGAAGGTGCCGCTGGCGCTGCCGGCTGGAACGGTGACCTTGGTGCCGTCGGTGAGGGTGAAGGTCAGGCCATTGTGGCCGTTGACCGGCAGACCCTGGGCATTGGTCAGGGTCACGGTGTAGGTGATCTGGCCGCCTTCGGTGACGGTGGTCTTGTCTGCGGTGAGGGTCGCAACCACTTCACTGATGGTGTCGGTGATCTGCACCGAGGCGTTACCGCCCAGCTCCAGGTTTTCGAAGGACTTGCCATCGACGGCGGCATCGGTGATGCCGACGGTCAGGGTGTCGCCGTCTTTGAAGACGTCATCACCTTGGGCTTTCGCCTTGTACTCGGCCTCGGTTTGACCGGCTGGAATGACGACTTTGTCGCCGTTGGACAGGGTCACGGTCAGGTCGTGGTCCAGCTTCTGGCTGACCTTGACGGTGAAGGCCGGCTGCTGGTCTTCGGTGACATCGCCTTTGCCGACGATGGTGACGGTGACCTTATCGCCCTGGTTGTCGGTGCCTGGAGTGCCAGTGCCCGGCTCGTCGGTCACGTTTGTGGTGACCGAGTTGTCGCCGAGGGTCAGCTTCTCGAAGTTGTCTGCCCCGCTGACGCCTTCGATCTTGTTGACGATCGAAGGCTGGCCGCCGACGAATACATCGTCAGGGGCGGTGATGGTGAAGGTGCCGCTGGCGCTGCCGGCTGGAATGGTGACCTTGGTGCCGTCGGTCAAGGTGAAGATCAGGCCGTTGTGGCCGGTGACGGACAGACCTTGGGCGTTGGTCAGGGTCACGGTGTAGGTGATCTGGCCACCTTCGGTGACGGTGGTCTTGTCCGCAGTGAGGGTCGCGACGACTTCACTGACGGTGTCAGTGATCTGAACCGAGGCGTTGCCACCCAGCTCCAGATTTTCGAAAGCCTTGCCATCGACGGCCGCATCGGTGATGCCGACGGTCAGGGTATCGCCGTCCTTGAAGACGTCGTCGCCTTGGGCTTTCGCCTTGTACTCGGTTTCAGTCTGGCCGGCCGGGATCACGACCTTGTCGCCGTTGGACAGGGTCACAGTCAGGTCATGGTCGAGCTTCTGGCTGACCTTGACGGTGAAGGCCGGCTGCTGGTCTTCGGTGACATCGCCCTTGCCGACGATGGTGACGGTGACCTTGTCACCCTGGTTGTCGGTACCTGGAGTGCCAGTGCCCGGCTCATCGGTCACGGTCGTGGTAACCGAGTTGTCGCCGAGGGTCAGCTTCTCGAAGTTGTCGCCACCGGCAACCGACTCGATCTTGTTGACGATGCTTGGCTGGCCACCGACGAACACATCGTCCGGAGCGGTGATGGTGAAGGTGCCGCTGGCACTGCCGGCCGGGATGGTGACCTTGGTGCCGTCGGTGAGGGTGAAGGTCAGGCCGTTGTGGCCGTTGACCGGCAGACCTTGGGCGTTGGTCAGGGTGACGGTGTAGGTGATCTGGCCACCTTCGGACACAGTGGTCTTGTCGGCGGTCAGGGTCGCAACCACTTCACTGACGGTGTCGGTGATCTGGACCGAAGCGTTGCCGCCCAGCTCCAGATTCTCGAAGGCCTTGCCATCAACGGCGGCATCGGTGATGCCGACGGTCAGGGTATCGCCGTCTTTGAAGACGTCATCGCCTTGGGCCTTGGCCTTGTACTCGGCTTCGGTCTGACCGGCGGGAATGACGACTTTGTCGCCGTTCGACAGGGTCACGGTCAGGTCATGGTCGAGCTTCTGGCTGACCTTGACGGTGAAGGCTGGCTGTTGGTCTTCGGTGACATCGCCTTTGCCGACGATGGTAACGGTGACTTTGTCGCCTTGGTTGTCGGTACCTGGAGTGCCGGTGCCAGGCTCATCGGTCACGCTCGTGGTGACGGTGTTGTCACCCAGCGTGAGCTTCTCGAAGTTGTCCGCGCCGCTGACGCCTTCGATCTTGTTAGCGATCGAAGGCTGGCCGCCGACGAATACATCATCAGGGGCGGTGATGGTGAAGGTGCCGCTGGCGCTGCCGGCTGGAATGGTGACCTTGGTGCCGTCGGTCAAGGTGAAGGTCAGGCCATTGTGGCCAGTGACCGACAGGCCTTGGGCGTTGGTCAAGGTTACGGTGTAGGTGATCTGACCGCCTTCGGTGACGGTGGTCTTGTCGGCGGTGAGGGTCGCAACCACTTCACTGATGGTGTCGGTGATCTGCACCGAGGCGTTGCCGCCCAGCTCCAGGTTTTCGAAGGACTTGCCATCAACGGCGGCATCGGTGATGCCGACGGTCAGGGTGTCGCCGTCCTTGAAGACGTCATCACCTTGGGCTTTCGCCTTGTACTCGGCCTCGGTCTGGCCGGCTGGAATGACGACTTTGTCGCCGTTCGACAGGGTCACGGTCAGGTCGTGGTCGAGTTTCTGGCTGACCTTGACGGTGAAGGCTGGCTGTTGGTCTTCGGTGACATCGCCTTTGCCAACGATGGTGACGGTGACCTTGTCGCCCTGGTTGTCAGTACCTGGAGTTCCAGTGCCTGGCTCATCGGTCACGGTCGTGGTGATCGTGTTGTCGCCGAGGGTCAGCTTCTCGAAGTTGTCGCCACCGGCAACCGACTCGATCTTGTTGACGATGCTCGGTTGGCCGCCGACGAATACGTCGTCAGGGGCGGTGATGGTGAAGGTACCGCTGGCGCTACCGGCCGGGATGGTGACCTTGGTGCCGTCGGTCAGGGTGAAGGTCAGGCCATTGTGGCCGTTGACCGGCAGACCTTGGGCGTTGGTCAGGGTGACGGTGTAGGTGATCTGGCCGCCTTCGGTGACGGTGGTCTTGTCGGCGGTGAGGGTCGCGACCACTTCACTGACGGTGTCGGTGATCTGGACCGAAGCGTTGCCGCCCAGCTCCAGATTCTCGAAGGCCTTGCCATCGACGGCGGCATCGGTGATGCCGACGGTCAGGGTATCGCCGTCTTTGAAGACGTCGTCGCCCTGAGCCTTGGCCTTGTACTCGGCTTCGGTCTGGCCGGCCGGGATCAAGACCTTGTCGCCATTGGACAGGGTAACGGTCAGGTCGTGGTCCAGTTTCTGGCTGACCTTGACGGTGAAGGCCGGCTGTTGGTCTTCGGTCACATCGCCTTTGCCGACGATGGTGACGGTGACCTTGTCGCCCTGGTTGTCGGTGCCCGGAGTGCCGGTGCCCGGTTCGTCAGTGACGGAGGTCTTCACTTCGTCCTGACCCAGGGTCAGTTTTTCGAAGTTGTCGGCGCCGGTGACACCTTCCAGCTTGTTGGTGATGGTCGGTTGGCCACCAACGAACACGTCGTCCGGTGCGGTAATGGTGAAGGTGCCGCTGGCGCTACCGGCCGGAATGGTGACCTTGGTGCCATCGGTCAGGGTGAAGGTCAGGCCGTTGTGGCCGTTGACCGGCAGACCTTGGGCGTTGGTCAGGGTGACGGTGTAGGTGATCTGGCCACCTTCGGTGACGGTAGTCTTGTCGGCGGTGAGGGTTGCGACGACTTCGCTGACGGTGTCGGTGATCTGCACCGAGGCGTTGCCGCCCAGCTCCAGATTCTCGAAGGACTTGCCGTCAACGGCAGCGTCGGTGATACCAACGGTCAGGGTGTCACCGTCCTTGAAGACGTCATCACCTTGGGCTTTCGCTTTGTACTCGGCTTCAGTCTGACCGGCCGGAATGACGACTTTGTCGCCGTTCGACAGGGTAACGGTCAGGTCATGGTCGAGTTTCTGGCTGACCTTGACGGTGAAGGCCGGCTGCTGGTCTTCGGTGACATCGCCCTTGCCGACGATGGTGACGGTGACCTTGTCACCCTGGTTATCGGTACCCGGAGTGCCGGTGCCCGGTTCATCAGTCACGGTCGTGGTGACGTTGTTGTCGCCGAGGGTCAGCTTCTCGAAGTTATCGCCACCGGCAACCGATTCGATCTTGTTGACGATGCTCGGCTGGCCACCGACGAACACATCGTCCGGCGCGGTGATGGTGAAAGTGCCGCTGGCACTGCCGGCCGGAATGGTGACCTTGGTGCCATCGGTCAGGGTGAAGGTCAGGCCATTGTGGCCGTTGACCGGCAGACCTTGGGCGTTGGTCAGGGTGACGGTGTAGGTGATCTGGCCGCCTTCGGTGACGGTGGTCTTGTCGGCGGTCAGGGTCGCAACGACTTCACTGACGGTATCGGTGATCTGAACCGAGGCGTTGCCGCCCAGTTCCAGGTTCTCGAAGGCTTTGCCGTCGACGGCAGCATCGGTGATGCCGACGGTCAGGGTGTCACCGTCTTTGAAGACGTCATCACCTTGGGCTTTCGCCTTGTACTCGGCCTCGGTCTGGCCGGCCGGAATGACGACTTTGTCGCCGTTCGACAGGGTAACGGTCAGGTCATGGTCGAGTTTCTGGCTGACCTTGACGGTGAAGGCCGGCTGCTGGTCTTCGGTGACGTCACCTTTGCCAACGATGGTGACGGTGACCTTGTCGCCCTGGTTGTCAGTGCCTGGAGTACCGGTACCTGGCTCGTCAGTCACGTTTGTGGTGACCGAGTTGTCGCCAAGGGTCAGCTTCTCGAAGTTATCGCCACCGGCAACCGATTCGATCTTGTTGACGATCGAAGGCTGGCCGCCGACGAACACGTCATCCGGTGCGGTGATGGTAAAGGTACCGCTGGCGCTGCCCGCAGGAATGGTGACTTTGGTGCCATCGGTCAAAGTGAAGGTCAGGCCATTGTGGCCAGTGACCGACAGACCCTGGGCATTGGTCAGGGTCACGGTATAGGTGATCTGGCCGCCTTCGGACACAGTGGTCTTGTCGGCGGTGAGGGTTGCGACCACTTCACTGACGGTGTCGGTGATCTGCACGGTGGCATCGCCACCCAGTTGCAGGTTCTCGAAGGTCTTGCCCGCCACGCTGGCATCGGTCACGCCAAGGGTCACCGAGCTGGCGTCCTTGAACACGTCGTCGCCCTGGGCCGGCAGGCTGTATGTGGCCTGGGTCTGGCCGGCGCTGATGACCACGGTGGCGCCATTGGACAGGGTCACGGTCAGGTCATGGTCGAGCTTCTGGCTGACCGACACGGTGAAGGTCGGCTGCTCGGCCTCGGTCACGTTGCCATTGCTGGCGATGCTGACGGTCACCGTGTCGATGCTGTCGCTGATCACGGTCTGGGTCGGCGTGGTGTCGGGCTCCAGCTTCTCGAAGTTGCCGCCGGTGGCACCGGTGATGCTGGTGCTGACCGTGCTGCCATTGACGAACACATCGTTGGCCGGGGTCTGGAAGTCGACGCTGCCGGTGCTTTCGCCGGCCTTGACGGTGATGGTCTGGCCGTTGGACAGGGTGACGGTGACCGGGGTCTGGGCCGGGTTGGTCAGGGTCACGGTGTAGGTGATCACGCCGCCTTCGGTCACGCTCGGCGTCGCGGTCAGGGTGGCGGTGGTGGTATCGATCGAGTCGTTGATCTTCGTTTCTGCGGGTGCTGGGTTCGGCTCCAGTTTCTCGAAGTTGCCGCCTGTTGCGCCCGTGATCGTGGTGCTGACGGTGCTGCCGTTGTTGTAGACGTCGTTGGCCGGGGTCTGGAAATCGACGCTGCCGGACGACTTGCCGGCCTCGATGGTGACGGTCTGGCCATTGGACAGGGTGACGGTGACCGGGGTCTGGGCCGGGTTGGTCAGGGTCACGGTGTAGGTGATCACACCGCCTTCGGTGACGCTCGGGGTCGCGGTCAGGGTGGCGGTGGTGGTGTCGATCGAGTCGTTGATCAGCGTCTCGGCTGGCGTCGGGTTCGGCTCCAGTTTCTCGAAGTTGCCACCCGTTGCCCCCGTGATCGTGGTGCTTACGGTGCTGCCGTTGTTGTAGACGTCGTTGGCCGGAGTCTGGAAGTCGACGCTGCCGGACGACTTGCCGGCCTCGATGGTGACGGTCTGGCCATTGGACAGGGTGACGGTGACCGGGGTCTG